>DYQV01000306.1 GCA_020719105.1 Rikenella microfusus | reverse complement strand
GCCCATCGCACATTCACACCTTTCGCTGTGCTCAGGTATGAATAAAGCGGGTTAGTTGTTACGACCTCTTTGCCTACTTAGCGAAAATCTAAGCGTCCTTAGTGGTTGTTTTTTAAACGTAAACTAATCAAAGGGATTGATTGATTTTCACTTTTTCAGCAGTGCCATCTGCTCTTCAATAGCCTTTATTTTGGCTTCGGCATCGGCCTGTTTTTTGCGTTCAATGGACACCACTTGTTCGGGTGCTCCGGCTACAAACTTCTGGTTATTGAGTTTTCCCATCACCGCTTTTAAAAACCCTTTCTGATAGGCAATTTCTTCTTGTAGTTTTTTCATTTCTTCCTCTACATCGAGGGTTTCGGCAAGGGGAACAAAAAATTCGCTGGTTTTTACCATAAAGCCGGCGGCGTTGGCCGGTTTATCGGTTACCAAGGAAATATCGGTTAATCCACCCATTTTTGCCACAACAGCATTGAATTCCTGACTATATCCATCGGTTCCCGGTTTCACCAACAAGGCAATCTGTTCTTTATAGGAAATGTTGCGGTCTTTGCGCACGGTGCGGATTTCGGCAATAGCTGTTTTCGCTTCTTCAAACCGATTAATTAATGGTTCGTTGTATGGCTTTAATTCTGGCCATTTACTCAACATAATGCTTTCTTGAGTAGTCCGCTCGGCTAAAATCTGCCATATTTCCTCTGTAATAAACGGCATAAACGGATGCAGCAGTTTCAGCAGTTTTTCGAACAATGCGTTGGTGGCATTGTATGTTGCTTTGTCGCATGGAGCTAAGTAAGCGGGCTTAACCATTTCCAGATACCACGACGAAAACTCATCCCAAAACAGTTTATAAACCGTCATCAAGGCATCCGACAGGCGGAATTTATCGAAATGGTCGTTCAGTTGCTCAATGGTTTGGTTCAGCTTGTGGTTGAACCATTCAATGGCCAGTTTCGACGACTCGGGCTGGGGGATGGTGGCATCTACATCCCAGGTGGTAACTAAGCGGAACGCGTTCCAGATTTTGTTGGCAAAATTACGACCCTGTTCCGTTAATGATTCGTCGAACAGCAAATCGCCACCGGCGGGGGAACAAAGCAACATTCCAACTCGTACGCCATCGGCCCCGTATTTTTGTATCAGCTCAATAGGGTCGGGCGAGTTGCCAAGCGATTTGCTCATTTTCCGTCCCTGTTTGTCGCGCACAATACCAGTGTAATATACGTTGCGGAACGGTATTTTTTTCTCGTACTCAAATCCCGCAATGATCATCCGTGCCACCCAAAAAAACATGATTTCCGGGGCTGTCACCAAATCGTTGGTCGGATAATAATAGGATACGTCTTTGTTGTTCGGTTTGCGGATGCCGTCGAACACGGCAATGGGCCACAACCAACTGCTGAACCAGGTATCCATTACATCTTCGTCCTGATGCAAGTCGTTCAGGGTAAGTTTTGCATTGCCTGTTCTTGCAACGGCCAATTTTAGTGCTTCTTCGGCAGTTTTTGCTACCACAAAATCGTGCGTGTTTCCGATATAATAAGCCGGAATGCGGTGTCCCCACCACAATTGACGGCTAATGCACCAATCCTGGATGTTCTCCATCCAATGCTTGTACGTGTTTTTGAATTTGGCGGGATGGAACTGTACCTGGTCGTTCATTACACTTTCCAGAGCGGGCTTCGAAATATCGGTCATTTTCATGAACCACTGCATCGAAAGTTTGGGTTCAATAATTGCATTGGTTCGCTCCGAAGTTCCTATTTTATTGTTGTAATCTTCAATCTTATCCAAATTTCCGGCAGTTTCAAGGGCTGGTACAATTTCCTTGCGGACCACAAACCGATCTTTTCCTACATACAATTGGGCTGCTTCGCTCAAGGTTCCGTTATCGTTGAAAATATCGATACTTTCCAGATTGTGGCGGTTCCCGATTTCGTAGTCATTTATATCGTGTGCCGGGGTAATTTTAAGGCAGCCGGTTCCAAATTCCATATCCACGTAATCGTCCTGAATAATGGGAATGGAACGGTTGATGAGTGGAACCAGCACCCGTTTTCCTACCAAATGGGTAAACCGTTCATCTTTGGGATTCACACACACCGCGGTATCGCCCAAAATGGTTTCGGGGCGGGTAGTGGCAATGGTTACGTATTCGTTGGACGTACCTTCAATTTTATATTTTAAATAATAGAGTTTCGATTTTTCTTCGCGGTAAATTACCTCTTCGTCCGAAACGGCTGTTTGTGCGTCCGGATCCCAGTTTACCATGCGTACCCCTCGGTATATCAGTCCTTTGTTGTATAAATCAATGAACGTGTCGATCACACTTTCGTAATAGCCTTCGTCCATGGTAAAGCTGGTGCGTTCCCAGTCGCAACTAGCACCCAGCTTTTTAAGCTGATCCAGTATAATACCTCCGTGTTTTTCTTTCCAAACCCAGGCGTGTTTCAGGAATTCGTCGCGGGTGAGTTGCGATTTTTCGATGCCCTGTTCCTTGAGTTTGGCTACCACTTTGGCTTCGGTGGCAATGCTGGCATGGTCGGTACCGGGAACCCAGCAGGCGTTTTTTCCCTGCATCCGGGCACGGCGCACCAAAATATCCTGAATGGAATTGTTGAGCATGTGCCCCATGTGCAACACGCCGGTTACATTGGGTGGAGGAATAACAATGGTGTAAGGTTCACGGGTATCGGGGGTGGAGTGGAAAAAACCGTTTTCCATCCAATATTGGTACCATTTGTCTTCGGTTTCGGCGGGATTATACTTGGTGGCAATTTCGTGTTTGTTCATTGTGTAAAAAAGTCTATAAGGTTTCCGATTGTTTCTGAAATAATTGAACGGCTTGTAATTTAGCCAGTTTGCAAAAATAGCAATTGCAATTAAGATTGAAATAGTTTTAAAAAGAAAGATTCAGCCTTTTCAGATTTTCTTTATCGGACAAAAGAATGAATAAGGGTGTTTGAGAGGTTTTTCTGAAAAAACATTTGGCCGGACTTGGATCACTAGATTCGAGCCCGTGATAGGGAAAAAATTTGCGGTAATGGAGCGGGTTTATTATCTTTTCTTCCAAACTTTTGGCGATCGACTGGTATGTATAATGGCTAAAACATAGATTGTATCCTTCTCAATAATATAAAATATTCCAAAAGGAAACCGCTCTGTTAAAGCCCTTCTGACATCTTTATAAACAACAGCAAATTGGAGAGGATTCCTACCAAGTAACATTAATTTTAGCTTCTAAAGCCAATAAGAACTCATTACCAAGCCCATCCCGTTTGAGGTTATACCAATTGGCAGCATCCATTGCATCCGCCTCGGCATTAGGCTTAACAAAAAGTTTATTCATCAGAACTGGGTTTTGATCCGGGATTTAACTTCTTCCCAAGGCGATCCATCATTTGGGTTGTTTTTATGAGCATTCAAGCGATTGTCCAATAATTGTTTTGTTTCCTCAGAAAGGTTTAAAGTTTCATCATTCTCCGGAATGCTATCCCAGATGGCTTCCACCATTAAAATGCGTTCTGAAACACTTAAATTCAATATGTCTTTTAAAAGGTGTGTCATAATACAAAATTAGCAAATTTTATTTTTGGGGTTGTGTTCATGGAGCGATATTTTTCAAGGGTTCTATTTCAGCATTGACCGCCGGTAATTCTTGATTAGCTAATAATTTAAGCAATTATTTCATCGAAAGGCCGGGATTACTTGGCTCCAGCCCGGTATAGGGTTTAGCGTACCATAATAGAGGACCTGTACGGCAGCGAGGATTTCCTTTCAGAAATTTCAAACGAGAACTTGAAAAGTTGAATAAAAAAAGGCCATCCAGTTAAAACCGGAAGGCCTTTTTTTGTAAAAGAGCTGTTTAAAAAAGCCAGTAAAATTAT
>DYQV01000305.1 GCA_020719105.1 Rikenella microfusus | reverse complement strand
AAACAAAAAAAAGCTGCTCAAAATTTTGAGCAGCTTTTTTTTTAATAATTGCAGATTAATATTTGTCCCAGAATATTTTAGTTCCAATTACATCACCACCAACCAATAATGCACCAGCTTTGTATTGATCAGCATTAAGTGTTTGTTCATTAACAGGGAAAGTAAAGCGAACCGGAATATCGCTATAAGCTGTAGCTTGCTCTGGCAAATTCAATACAGGGAAATCAAGTCTTCTCCAGTTATTGTATGCTTCGTAACCACGAGTATAGTTTGCAATCCATGACTGAGTGCCTATTTTCTGTCTCCAAGTGCCTGTAGCTGTAGCATAAGCTACAGCTGTTTTAGCTAAATAAGCATCTGCACCACTTACTCCCCATGCATCAAAAGAAGCTTTAATTCCTTCTTCGTACCAACCTGCTGCAGTTTTACCAACTGAATAACCTCTTTCGGCAGCTTCCGCCAAGTAGAAACATTGCTCGGTGTAAGTAGCCATTATACCTGGAAAATCAGGAGCTTCGACTGTAGCAGAAATATGTGAACATTGACTATATGAATTTGGATAACCATATTTGCCACCAACCCAAGCTAGCTTTTCTACACCAACTACAGTTGAAGTATCAACTTGATCACGGAAAAATGCTGTAATACGAGGATCACTCAAACTTACCATAGAACCTACAATTGTATTTGCTGGCACGAAATCTTTACGTCCGGAAGCAATCAAATCGGCATACAATTGATTATAGTTTGGCGAAGAAGTAAGATAACTAATTTTACAATCATCGCTATTTGAACTAAATGCATTTGCATAAGCTGCTTCAATGGCATCTTTAGCTTTTGCATTATCAGCATCAGCAATTGTTATAGCCATTCTAACTTTAAGCATATTGGCATATTTAACCCAAGCCTCTGTATCACCACCATAGTATAAATCCAATGACCCAAAACTATTAGCACTCTTATCCATTTTAGAGATAGCAGCATCTAATCGAGTAAATAAAGATGTATAAATTGAAGATCCACTTTCATATTTTGGATATACATTCTCAACATCCAAAGACTCACTATATGGAATAGCTCCAAAAACATCTACTAAATGCGAATAACAGTAAACATTTAAAACTTCAATAATTTGGAGTTTATTTTGTTTTTCTTTAGCATCCATTTTAGCATCTGCTTCAATTAATTTAGCTGCTTCTTTTAAATCTGTGAGTACACGTAAATACATTCGGAAATAAATACTTGTAGGTATATTACGCGTTACTAAATCGTAATTAGCTTCGTCAATATAAGTTGTTTCAGTCCAATACTGAGCCATCAATTTAAAAATATTGATGTTCACATTTGTATTACTTGTATAATCTGCTAACTCCTTTTGAGCATTCGAGAAAAGAGACTCGCCAGGTACAATTGCCGGATTCTTTTTGTCCGTATTGAAATCTTCAAACTGATCTGTACATCCGGTGAATGCAGATACGAGGACAACGATAATTAATAATATCTTTTTCATAAATCACTTGTTTTAAAATTGTAAGTTTAAAGTAACACCTAAATTACGAGTAGCTGGCATTACACCCGATTGCCATCCTTGGATATTACCAGAACCTTGACTTGCCTCTGGATCAGCATAAGGTAAGTTTTTTGAAATAATCCAAAGATTTGAACCAACTACACCAACAGATGCACCAGTTAAATATAATTTTTTAATCCATTCTTTAGGCAAATCATAACTAAGCGACAATTCTCTTAGTTTCACATAAGACGCATCGTAAACGTAACGCTTGTTAGGGTCAACAGCCCAACCAGCAGCACCATAAGTTTGCTCGCTTACACGAACCCAGTTTTCAGAACCATCGGCTAAAACACCTGGATTTAATGTACCTCCTGAATTTGCAGCATAAGTTTTGTTTGTTGCATCTTTTCCAGCAATAGGATCACGGCGAGGGTTACCCAAATCATTTAAACCTGCAGTTTCGGCATACAAACCAGTTCCCATTCCGTACCACATATCGAGCGAGAAAACATCACCACCTTGTTGAATATCAACTAAAAAACTTAATGTTAAGTTTTTATATTTGAATGCGTTATTAATACCTGCTGTCCAGTCTGGATTTATGTTTCCAATAACCTGATCATTTGTAGCAGTTTTTTCATAGCGACCATTTGTTGATTTAACAATCTTGCCACCATTTTCATGATATTTGAAGTCTGAGCCTAAAATAGCTCCGTAAGGTTGACCAACTTTAGCATTAATACTTACACCACCTTGTAAAGATGCAATCTGAAGATTTTTAACTTCATTGCCAGCCTCGTCGGTGTAAAGTTCTTTAACCATACTTGTATTTTTCGCCCAGTTAACATTAACATCCCAAGAAAAATCTTTGGTTTTAATAGGTGTTCCTTTCAATTGAACTTCTACTCCTTTGTTTTCGATTTCTCCAGCATTTACCCATTTAGAAGAATACCCCGTAACATAAGAAACAGAAACTGGCATCAACTGATCATAAGTATTGTCTTTGTAAATTGATAAATCTAAACCTAAACGATTTTTCAAAAGACTTAATTCTAAACCAGCCTCCCATGATGCTTGTCTTTCAGGACGAAGCATTTCATTTAGTTTAGTATTTGGAACAGTTACCAAAGAAGTTCCACTAAATGGTGCATTTGCTAAATAAGTATCCTTTACACTTAAAGCTGGAGCTCCACTACCTACTTCTGCATAATTTAATCTAACTTTACCAAGATTCATCCAGTCTAAATTCAACAAATTAGAGAAAATAACACTTGTTGTAACAGAAGGATACCAAAATGATCTATTTTCGACTGGTAAAGTTGAAGATATATCGTTTCTTAATGTTGCATCAAGGAAATAGGTATTTTTAAATCCAAGAGACATACTACCATAATAACCATTAACTCCAACTTGAGTTAAAGACTCTTCGGGTGGAAGCATTGGATCAACACTATTGCTTAAAGCATATACTTTAGCCACAGCAAGCCCATTGTTAGTTGATGCAAATACTCTTTCAACTTTAGTTCTACGAATATTACTACCTAACAATCCTGTAAAGTCCAAATCATCAGTAAAACGTTTGTGGTAATTCAACATGAAATCGAGATTACTTTCGGTAAAATCTCTTGAATATCTTGAATATCCAGATCCTACATCATTTCTTCCAACACCAAATTCACCTGGTCCTGAACCAACAGCTTTGTGTTCTTCTTGCAATTCACTATAGGTATCCATCGCATAACGACCCATAGCTTTTAAGTCACTTGTAATTTGCCAGTCCAACTGTGCATAACCTACTAAACGACTACGGCTATCTTTTTCATAATTTTCGTAGCGAATCCAATATGGATTATCCCAATAGGCAGTAGTTAAATCTGTTGCAGAATGAGGGTTCCATGTTAGGTTTTTTCCGGTTTGTTCATATAATGTTTTTTGAGCACCTAAATCTACGTTGGTTTGATACCATTGACGGAAGCCCGACATAATATTATCTGAATAACCAGTAGATGGACGACCCATACCAGCAGTTTTAACATAGTTGGCAGAGGTAGATACTTTTAAATTTTCCCAAATTTTGTGAGAGCCATTAAAAGCCACATTATTCTTAGATAAATTACTATTTGGCATAACACCTTTCGAATCATAATTAGTATACGAAAAACGATAGGTTGTTTTGTCATCGCCACCAGATACTTCCACATTGTTCGTGGTACTAAGTCCGGTTTCGAAGAAAGTAATAGGTTGGTTTGCACCTGCCACCCATGGAGTAGCTTTTTTGTAATTGGGTGACTCTGGATACAATGCATCCCATTGATAAACCATTACAGATGGATCAAACTTTTGACCACGCGAAGCATCTTCATAATAAGGAACGGTATA
>DYQV01000304.1 GCA_020719105.1 Rikenella microfusus | reverse complement strand
TTAGATAATTTTTCTATTTTCCATGGAATCTGACAATTTTAATATAGTACGTTTGTAAGTGTTTTTACTAAAATGACAAGCTCCATTGTATTGATGGTATTATAGGTAAAATACTTAATTGTTTCCAACGCTCATCCTGATAAAAAATTAAATACGGATTCTTTTTGTTTAGCATATTATAAACACCAATTGTAAACTCGCTTGTTGACTTTTTGCGTTTTTTTATAAAAGTGTATCCAATATCTATCCTGAAATAATCGGGCAAATTTAAATTATTTACCGCAGACATTAGCTGACGTGAATAAGCGTTTTCGTCCATTAATCCATTTATTGCACCATCACCCATTATATCCCAATACGGAGGTAATTCACCTTTGTACATGCCAATAGGAATTGTTGCTTTATGTCCTGAACTGTACGATAAAGCAAAATTAAAATTTTGTTCTCTGCCTTTTTTTCTTTTTGTAATAAATTGAGCGTTTAAATTCAGAATGTGTCTGCGGTCGAATTTGAAAGGAAATTCTTTACCATTGTTCAAATCAGAATACTTTCGGGTAGTCTTTGACAAAGTATAGGATAATGCTGCGTTCCATTTTGAACTCTTACGTTCTGCACGAAACTCGACCCCATAACTTCGACCATCACCTATTGCAATTTCCTGTTGCCAATTCTCGCTTTGATTTCCAAATAAATTTGTGGAATTTTTATAGCTTATTAAATTATTCAAAAGCTTATAATATGCTCCAGCCGATAGCGAATAAGTTTTATTAGTCCAATAACCACCGGCGTAAAATTGTTGAGATTTCTCAGGAAGAAAAAATGAATCAGCAGGGACTAATAAATCAAGCGACCAACCCATTGGCAAGCCCTCCACTGCATGATGTGTCTGCGATAACAAATCGTAACTGAATTCAATCCCACTGTTAGTTGAAATTTCATAGATTGTATTAAATCTTACATCTTTCAATAAAGTAGATAGTTTATTTGATTTATAAATATTTGCTCGTACACCAATGGTGGCGATTAGTTGATCGAATTTATATTTTGCTTCAGAAAACAGAACAAATGAGTTTGATAAGAGTGGATTATTCAAGTTGGCAACAGTATCTTTACCAATAAGCATTTTTTGTGAAACTGGTTGAAACTGTCTTCCTTTATAGAGTAATCCTGCTTGTAAACTCCATAATTTTTGTTCATGTATGAATGTAGATTGGAATACTTCTTCGGACAAAGTGCTTTGTACCCGCAATTCCGACAGCAAATCATTAGTAGTATTTTCTTTGAATTGTTTTTGTAATTGACCGGAATAAAAACGATTGTAATAAGCAAGTGTTTGCAATTTCGTTTTATCGGAGAAAGAACACTCCCAACCTAATCGTGCAAATCGATTGCCCCAATTCATTTCTATTAATACAGTAGGATTTTTAAAACTGAAATAATCGTTACTAAAATAGCCACTTGCACTTATTAAATGATTTTGGTTGATTATGTAATTTAATTTCAAAAATAAGTCCGAAATTTGAGGGTTTACATCTGTCACTGTTTCTGAAATAGACTTAATAACCATATATTCAGGTCGCAACAATGACATCCTCCCTGCTGCAACATAACTAATTTTTTTGTTGATTTGACCATTAGCAGATAAGCCCACAAGGAAAGGTGATATATTTAATGATCCATGAAAACTAGCTGTGTCAGGGTTAATGCTTTTAATTTGAGTAATAGAAGCCAAAAAATCACCTGTTGTTGCTGAAATTCCTCCTGTTAGAAAATTAGTTGACTGTACAATGTCTGAATGAAAAGTGGAGAACAATCCAAACAAGTGAGTGCTACCATAAACAGGCACACCATCAAGTTCAATTCGGTTATTGGCATTATTGCCTCCACGTACAAAAAAACCCATTCCACCTTCCATGCCCTGAGAAACACCGGGTAATGTTCCAATATAACGTACAACATCAGTACCTCCCAGTACAGTTAACAAAGGTTTGGCACTTTGAGGCAAGTATTGATAGGAGTTATTACGATTAGTCAAATACTTGGCAGTAATGGTAACATCTTTTAAATCAATTCTGCGCAAAGTGGATGTATCTGATGCCTGTTTGCCTGTATTTTCAGATTGTTGACATAGGCATAAATTTGAGAATAATAAGCCTATGACTACAAAAAAATATATCTTTTTAGTTTTCAAAGTAGCTGTCATCATCATTGTAATTAAAGTATTGGTTGTAATAAGCTGCAAAAATACCTATACCATTATCTATATTTGAAAATACTTTAGTTTCATCGAACCATATACCAGGGTCGGTTTCATCACTGCGCATTAATATTTTTTGCATGCTTGTTTTAATATACTTATCGTATTCTGCCGAAGCTGTACGAAAACAAATACAGGTATGAAACCCAAAACTATCCTGAAGTTTAAAAGAAATAGTATCGATAACTGAATCTGGTTTTATCCGAATATAGTAATCAAATGCGGGTGTGTCGGATGTTGGCAAAAAGTCCAACAAATTGCCATTTTGGTTAAACTGGTCAGCCGAAAAGTGATCAGTTCCAATTACTGTACTTGCCCAATCTTTAGTTGTTGGATGCGAATATGGTTTTAATATGCTGTCGGAATTAACAACTGTAATCCAACATGGAGAACCAAATGATTTTTGAATGAAGTTTTTGGAGGGAAATTTATCTATGATTTTATTCTGTTGTATATTCACCATTGTAGGCATTACTGTGGTAGCTGTCAGTATTTGTCCATCAGGCAAAACTACTTTTATATGATATATCTTACCTGTTAGCGGAGTGTATTTCAGTTGCCAATTATCGTAACTTATTCGTATAAAATTACCTACTTTTATTTCATCCTGATACAAACTTATTGTAGCTTCTTTAATTTCTTTAAAAATATAGCTATCATTCATTTTTACACTTCGAGTGATACTTAAGCGCTGAACAGTATCGTTGGTCAGCAAACAATTAAGCACAGGGATACTATTTGTTTGATCAGTATAATCAATATCGGTTACACAAGAAGAAATGGTAAATATTACAAACAGAAAATACAAAGCCACAGTCAAGAGTTTTGACTGTGGAAATAATTCAACCTTTTTCATATTTAGCTAAATCAGTTAGTTAATGTAATTACTTTTGTTGTGTCCGAAATTGTTATACCATTGGTGGTCTCCATATCTACTTTAAAACGTAAAGTAACAGGTAAATTTTCTGGAATGGTATTTAATCGTAAAAACATTGTTGGCTGTGCCATAGGACTTAAACTTAGCCACTCATCTATGGCGGTGGGCTTTACTTTATCGGTATAGCCATACAATAAACGTTTGCTTTCGTAAGAAGCAATAAAATCTGGATCGTATTTGAAAATTTCAAAATACTGGTTCAAAGATGTGCCGATTGGTTTGCCAAACAAGGGTGCATCCAAGGATGATATGTTGAAATTCACAACACCATCGATACGGTATCTGATGTCAATTTTATTAGTAAAAACGTTGGAAGCATCATTAATGCTACTTTTAGCTTTTAGGATGCTTACCCATTTTTTATAATTTAGCTCAATTTCCTTTTCTATCGATGATATTGAGGTGTCAAAATCATTTTGACCACGTCCATTCGAGGTGCTTACAACCAGAGTGTAGTTTGAACTTTTTATTAGAGTATTTTCGGTTAAGTCAATATAGTCAAAATAAATTTCATTGTTATACTTTGTTTCAACTTTTTGTTTCGATAAAACACCAACAATATTGCAATTTCTTGGCTGGAATTCGATGAAATAATTTTCATCATTCACAGACCTGTCTTTACAGCTAATTATTGTAAAGCTAATCATTAAAAATACTAATGTTTTCATACCAAATTAAAATAATTGTAGTTGATTTACATTTCCGTTTCCAAA
>DYQV01000303.1 GCA_020719105.1 Rikenella microfusus | reverse complement strand
TTAAATCCCTCTTTTCCAAATAAATCTAAGGTTTATTACTTGTACTGTAGGTACTATCAAATTCAACCATTCTTTTCTGCACTTCAACAAAAATTTCGTAAGTAGTTGCTTCTAGTAAATAATTGTTGCTAAATGCAAGATAGTTATACAAAGAATCGAGCTTAGCACCCGAAAAGCCAGAAAATTTGCCCAGTTCTGCTTTATTGTATTTTTCATAAATCATCAGTTCCATTTCATCTTCCAAAAGCAATTCACCCAGTTTCCGTAGGCTCTTCCCTTTATCGCTAAACATAAAGTACAGTGCGGAAATAGGTCCATCAAAAGTCTGTTTGGGATTAAATTTTTCTTCTTCGCGCATAAACTGGTATTCGCTTCGGGTAACTCCTGGAATTATCATTTGCAGCCCCCAAGCGTTTTTGTCAGGTTTTAAACGAATAAAATCGTACCTAAATTGATTTTCGCGGGTTAAAGCAAAAATATCTACCACATTGAGTTGGTAAGAAGTAGGTGAAAGTGAAATTTCCAAAAAACAAATAGTTGATTTCAATGAATCAGGCAGGGTCATTATTTTGTCTTCAAAACCGATGCAACGAAAGAGTAACGTGTCTGTTTTTAATAATTTTATCCTGAAAATTCCTAAGGAATCGGATATGGTTCCGGTGCCGGTACGCAAATTTATAATGTGCACAAAAGGGGTTTTTTCAGAAGCATCGGACGAATGGATAATGCCGGCTAACCGATATTGCATCGATTCAACCTGAGCATTTGCTGTGGTTGCTGTGAGTAAAATAAAATAAATTATAAGTAACTGTTTATTCATCGGCTTAAAAGTCCTTAAAAAAAACGGATATTTGCTGTCAAAATTATTTTTTAACCAAACTTTAACAATAAAAATAATTCAGAACCGTCAAATCATGCAGCATATTAACAAAAATAGTTATAAAAACATCTATTTCGACTTGGATAGGACTCTTTGGGACTTCCAATCGAACTCAGAGCAGACATTAAGCGAACTCTTGGAGAAATACGCTCCTGAATTGATGCCCCGGATAGTTGAATTTTTAAAGATATACCACCAAGTGAATGAAGTGCTTTGGATTAAATACCGCGAAGGCGAACTATCAAAAGAGTTGTTACGCACCCAGCGTTTTATTGATACATTTACTGCAATGGAATTCCCTTGCAACGGAATTTGTGAGGCAATGAGCATCGATTATATTACAGAAAGCCCATTGAAAACAGGGCTTTTTCCTTACTCATTAGAAATACTTGAATACTTAAAACAAAAAGGGTATCGCCTATTTTTAATAACCAATGGGTTTTCCGAAGTACAGGACGTAAAAATTAAATACAGCGGTTTGGAGCCTTTTTTTGAAAAAATGATTACCTCCGAAGAAGCCGGCTATCAAAAACCGCATCGTAAAATATTTGAATATGCGTTAAAAACGGTAAATGCAAGAAAAAATGAAAGTATTATGATTGGGGATGATTTGGAAAACGATATTTTTGGAGCCCAAAGAATTGGAATGGATACGGTTTTCTTTAATCCCCTAAAAATTAGTCACCGACAAAATACCACATTTGAAATTGCTTCACTGATTGATCTTAAATATATTTTGTAATCAATCGAATTTTTGTAACGAACAATTGTTAGTTTACTACAGCATTGTTTTTGACTTATTCGGCAAACTTCCACTTTTTCCATTCAGCTTCCACTTCAGGACTAACATTGGTTTGCGGATCCTGTTGCTTGCTGTTTATCATTACCGATTTAATGGAAACCTGTTCCGTTAAATAGTTCGATAACTCATCGTAGGTAACGTTTCCTTTGGTTTCGTTCAATTTCTTAATCAAAAAATAGGTGAACAACCCATGTTCTTTTTCAGTATAGGGCAACGATGTTTGGTTACCGGAACTGGCGGTAAAAACAATGAGCTTTTTCTTAACCGCCTCTTGGGTTTCTTTAGGAACAATTTTTACTCCCCGCGCAGCTACCAATCCTTGGTTACGGGCTCCACCACTAAAGCAGGCATCTAAAAACACAGTTACCCGTTGCGAAGGAAAAGTAGTAAGCATTTCGTAAAAATAGGTTAGTTTTACACCGGTAATTTCCAAATCGGTACCACTTCCATCAACCGGCACTAAATAAGGCTCTTTGGTTTTTTCATCAGGAAACCCATGACCGGCATAAAAAGCAAAAATTTCCGCCTTGCCTTTGGTAACATTTATTAAACTGTTAATCTTCTTTAACGATTTCATCATGTCGGTGTATCGGGCATCTTCCATATAAATAATATTTTCTTCCAAAATCCCCATTGAATTGATGCAAACCTCTTTAAAGGACTGTGCATCTTTTTTTGCAAAGTCAACATTCGACTCTGAATCCAAACCCGTTTGGTAGGAACTATAATCCTCGTTACCTATAATAATGGCAAACCTATAGGGGTTTGTCGATTTATACTCAGCCATTACTGGCGATGAATAGGTTTCGCCTGCCTTATTTTTAACTTTCAACATAACCAAATTGCTGCCTTTATTCAACGGAACGGTTTGCTGATAATTAAAAGGACAATCACCCGGAGTTTTGGCCGGGTTAGGTGTGGAAGAAATAATTTGTCCGTTAACCATCAGATCTATTTGGTCAAGTTGAGTATTTGATTGAATGCAAGCCTGAATATTCAAAGAGCTTTGACCAGCTGAAATTTGAGGAGAAGTAGGTTCTTTCCATTGAATGGTAGCCAACTGAGGAACCACATAAGTAACACTTCGTGTTTCAGAATAGGTAGTTCCACCGGCGTTTGTGGCACTTATTTTAATTTGATTGGTTCCCGGTGCTACCGAAATTGATTTAATAAAATCAAAAGTACATTCCCCTTGTTTGTTTTTTGTTGGTTGGCTTTCTGTAAATAACAAGGAACCGTTGTTGTAAAGCTCCACTTTTTGAATATCACTCTTCGATTGGATGCAAGCTCTTAATGCAATACCGGTCTCAAATATTTCCACATTGGCACTTGGAGTTACCCAGCTAATATCAGTCTTATCAGGAAGCTGATAAGTTACTCTGATTGCAGGCGAAGATACTTCACCTGCGGTATTCCGAGCAGAAATTGTTATGGTACTTAATCCGGGAGAAAGCTGCACTTGTTGATCCAAAACAAATTGCATCTCGGTTAGCTTACTTTTAGAATAAATGGTCAACCCATTAACTTTTAATTCCAGCCCATCAATGGGAATTTGAGAAAGAAGCAAGGCTTTTATTCTAACTCCTGAAATAAAACTCAAGGTGTCACTGGTAGGCTGCAATAGCACTATTTCAGGTTTATTGGCCGCACTGTAGTTCAATACTCTTGTTTCGGTTTCTTTACTGAATTCTTTAGTGGTTATTCTAAAAGAAAGGTTGTTTTGTCCTGGTTGCAAGGTAATTTGTTTACTAAATGTCCCTCCTTCTGGAGGAAAGTTGGAAGTTGCCAATACATTATTATTAACCATCAACTCAACCACCTGTGAAGAAGTCTTCGGATTAATTGTAGCCTTTACAGTATAATCTTGGGTATTAGTTTCAACCTTGGCCATTGCAGGTACCAACCATGAAAGCAGCACAACGGGTGCCGATGAAAAATTAACAGTAACCAATTCCGACTGACTTTCGCCGGCAATGTTTTTTGCTTTGATTTGAATGGTGTTTTTACCTTCATTCAGTACGATACTTTCTTCGTAATTAAAATCGCCTTTATCGCCTGAATTCATCATTAATTCCGAACGATCTTTAGAAGCAAAAACAGCTCCATTAACCAACAATTCAATGGTTCGCAGGCTTGATTCGGAAGTAATTTTAGCTGAAACTTTTATTGTAGCTGAATTGGCCGTTAATCCTGATTTTGGAGCTATCCACTCTATCGCTGGCACCATTCC
>DYQV01000302.1 GCA_020719105.1 Rikenella microfusus | reverse complement strand
ATCGCACATTGATGCTTTGTTGGTTTGTAAAAGTTGCAAAAAAACAAATTTCCATTTAAAAATTTACTATTCGAAATATCTGTCCACCCGTTTGAAAAGCAGCAGGATTTGATTCAGCAGTCGTTTGATAACTGGAAACAGAGCAAAGACCAAATTGATGATGTATTGGTGGTCGGAATACAGATTGATTGATTCAATGAATCGCATGATGAAATCACTTAACAGCAACTTTTTAAACTCAATGCTTAAAACCTTATTATGAATAAAATGCAATATATCTCCGAAGCTTTCAATCCCATGGTTTATAAAAGAGCCATAAAAGTGGCTCTTATTGTGGGTATTATACTAAATCTGATAAACCAATGGAACAGCATTTTTTCAGGTTTTAAGGAATTCCATTTTACACAGTTTTTTTTGACTTTTTTGGTGCCCTATTTAGTTTCAACCTATTCGTCGGTACTTTCGAAATTTAATTTTGTAAGTGGCGAAGTGGCCAGTTTTGATGCCCACATTACTTGCAAGCATTGCGACGATTCCACCGTTTCAGTTCAAAAAGGGGATTTGGTTCCCTATTGTCCCAAATGTATCACAAAAACCCGTTGGAAATTAATTGAACTTTTACCACCCGAAACTTTTTTAGAGGAAGATAAAGTAAAATCGAATGCGTTGTTTGCCGAATTCAACCCGGCACCGGTAATTCGGGTTGATAGGCATGGACATATTCAAAAGGCAAACCCAACAGCCCAGATGCTATTTAATATTCCCCAAGAGGGTGTTTTTGTTGAAAAAGTAATCCCTGAACTGAGCAAATTAAATTTCAGTAAATTTATTGATTCCAATACCGTAAAAACGTTACAAACCCGAATTGGGGAAGATTTTTATCAGCTTGATTTAAGGGCACTCACCGATTTAGGGGTTTTCCATATTTATGCATCCAAAATCACCGCGCTTATTGCAGAAAAAAATCAGCGCCAGCTTTATCAAAACGCCATTGAGCAATCCACCGATTCTGTAATGGTAACCAATACCAACGGCAACATTGTTTTTGTAAATCCGGCTTTCGAAAAACTTTCGGGCTATAGTTTTGAAGAAGTAAAAGGAGCCAATCCAAGAATTTTAAAATCGGGACTGCAAAGCGATGAAGTGTATAAAGAAATGTGGGAAACCATAATAAAGGGGGAAAGCTGGAAAGGACTTTTCCAAAATAAAAAGAGAGATGGGAGTTTGTATTGGGAAAAAGTAACTATCACTCCTATATCGGACCAAACGGGAATAATATCAAATTATCTGGCAGTTAAAGAGGATGTAACGGAAGAATTAAAATTGAAAGAACAGATGAAAAGCTTTGCGCTGTTTGCCCAACACAATCCAGCTCCGGTGTTGCGTATCAATAGCATGGGCAAAATTATGGAAGCCAATAAAGCAGCTTCGGTAGTGTTGCAAAACCCAAATCTGATAACAGCCCATATTCAAACCCTGTTACCCGATTTAGCCGGCATTGACTTTGCCCGCTTGATTGAAAACGATGAAAAACTGATTAAAACGGTGAATATAAGCCCAAGCTACTTCCAGTTGGTTATGCGCGGAGTAAGCGAATTGGGCTTGTGCCATATTTACGGGTCAGATGTTACCCTTCAGGTTGAAGCCGAACAAAGAATTGAATCCATGGCACTTTTTGCACGCTTAAATCCAGAACCTGTTTTCCGTTTTAATAACGATTTCCGTATTGTTGATGCCAATCCCGCTGCCCTGCAAACTTTTATAGGCTTGCAAAAAAAAGTTGATATTCGCCAAATTATACCCAATTTAGCCGATTTGCCCATTGATGAATTTATTTTAGGCGACCAAATTTTGAACCGGGTGGAAACAGTAAATGAAAGAATTTACCGTTTAAAGATGCGTGGTGTAAGCCAATCAAACATTGGCGTTGTTTACTCATCTGATATTACAGAGCGTTTTGAACAAGAACGTAAAATTCGCGAACAAGCCGAAAAAATACAAAGTAGCATTCAATATGCTTCCAATATTCAGGCCGCCATATTACCCAGCTTAAATTATGTGGGTGAAGTGATACCTGAAAATATGATTCTTTATTTGCCACGCGATGTGGTAAGTGGTGACTTTTATTGGATTAAAAAAGTTGACGATTCCATTGTAATTGCCATTGCCGATTGCACAGGGCATGGGGTTCCTGGGGCATTTATGAGTATGTTGGGCGTTGCATTTTTAAATGAAATTGTGAAACCGGGCAATCTGGTAGCCAACGAAATACTTAATAAACTACGGGAATACGTTATCAATACCTTATCGAACTCCCAGGATAGCCTGGCCGATGGCATGGATATGTCGCTTTGCATTATTGAACCGCAAGCTAAAACTATTCAGTATGCCGGGGCTAACAATCCGTTTGTTTTAATTAACCATGAGGGAGTGCAACTTATCAAAGCGGATAAAATGCCAATCGGGAAATATGTGAAACAGGATAAACCCTTTACCTTGCATAAAGTAACTTATGAATCAGGCGATGTGGTTTATTTGTTCTCCGATGGGTATCAAGACCAGTTGGGTGGCGAAAACTTATTGAAATTCGGTTCGAAAAACTTTAGGGAGTTGCTTAACGAAATTCATGAGGATGATTTTAGCAAACAAAAAGAACGGTTACAGTTTGAATTGGACCAATGGACAAAAGCATACCATCGTATTGATGATGTGCTGGTTATGGGTTTCAGATTACCCTAATTCATTTTGAGGGATAGTAAGGTTTTTAATTATTTTTTTTGATAAATCCATATAAAGGAATACCTCTTTGGCAGAAAGGGTTTCAAGTGCATTATCAATAGTTTCCTGTGCTAAGGGGGCAATTTTCTGATAAAGGTTAACCCCTTTTTCTGAAAGACATACTTTACGGGACCGTTTATCTAAGGTATCGGTAGTTCTTGTAATTAATTTTTCTGTTTCAAGTTTATTAATAATGCGCAATACGTGCACTTTGTCAAACCCAAAAGCTTTGGCAATGGCGTTTTGGTTTAAATCCAATTTATGATATAGGAGTGATATAATACTCCATTGTTCTGAATCCAGCAAAATATTTTCTGCTAAAAGTTTCCTTTCCAGGTGAGTCCCCAGACTTTTCGAAATTACATGCGATAGATGACCTAGCGATTTATCAAAACTATAATCCATACACTGTTTTTTTGATTATACGGTTTCAAATTTATCAAATTTTCAACTGCTAAAAATAGGGTTAATTTAGTTACATTTGTAACTATTTACGGATTTTAAAATGTGTGTATGAGTCGAATAAAAGTAATCCAACATCATGAAGCCAAAGGACGATTATTGGAGATTTACAATAACTTGGTTGAAACCCGAGGCAAACTGGCCGAAGTGCATAAAATTCAAAGTTTACGCCCCGAGAGCATTGTAAAGCACATGGATTTATACATGGAAATCATGTATTCAAAATCGGAACTTTCCCGTGCCGACCGCGAAATGATAGCCGTAACAGTTTCAGTAAACAATGGCTGTGAATATTGCAAGTTGCATCATGCCGAAGCGTTAAACCAATATTGGGAAAGTGATGATAAATTAAACCAATTCATTACGGATTTTAATTCCTCAGAAATTAATGCACAACAAAAACTATTATGTGATTATGCCCAAAAGCTTACCCTTGACCCGGAAAGCTTCTCTGATGGTTCAATCATCGAAAAACTAAAAGCTGAAAACTTTAGCGACAGTGCCATTCTGGATGCAACGCTAGTGGTAGCTTACTTCAACTTTGTGAATAGAATAGTTTTGGCATTGGGAGTTGAAAGTTCTGATGATGAGGTTAAAGGATACCGTTTTTAAATCAGTGAGACTTAACCCGGATTATTCATTAATAATCCTGACGATTAAGCTACACCTCAATATT
>DYQV01000301.1 GCA_020719105.1 Rikenella microfusus | reverse complement strand
TCTATCGAGATAATCTTCGCCCAAGCTGTTTTTAATCCAATTTATTTCTTCAATAAATGTTTTCTTCTCGACTTCCGTTGTTTTTGTGCTGAGCGTGTTGCGCCCAATGCGTCCTAACGTTCTATCCGAAAGGGTTTTGTACTTCTCAATATCTGTAATCAGCATTTTGATAAAGGACATCAAGGCATCGTTTTTAGCATCTAAAATTTTCAGAGCATATTTCAGGTTTTCGTGCGCTTTGGCTTCCAACGATTTGGGAGAAAATCCTTTTTTGGTTGTTGATTTAAAATCTTTTACTCCATTGTATGCCGACCAAAAATTAGCTGAAAGTGGAATGTAAGGCGTTTCAAACTCGCATTTTACCAACTCCAACATTTCTTCAAACGTTATTTCTTTTACCTCTTGATTTTCAGCATCTATTTCCACTACATGCGTAAACAAACTCAAGCCTTTACGACGTAATACACAAACCTGATTGTCCGTAAATGCTTTTCCTGATTTTATACGTGCCGGCAGTTCGGCAATACGCTCAATCACTTCAGGATGTTTTTCATCTATTTCAAAATAGCTGTTACGGATGCGGGTAGCCAGACTTTCTTCGCCTTCGTTATCCGGATTTTCGTTTACTTTGTTGAATAGTCCGGCAGCTGTGGGTACTTCGTCGGCATCAAACATTTTGGAATCCTCGCCTAAGGCGTTATGAATCAAAAACATCTTCTGCATGGCTATTTCACGTATCTGAACTACGCTGGAACCGGCTTCGCTCGGGAAAAAGTTATAGATATACAGTTCGTTGAAAACCTTCGCGCCAATACGATTGATGCGCCCCACGCGCTGAATGACGCGGGTAGGATTCCACGGAATATCGTAGTTGATAATAACGCCTGCTCGGTTGAGGTTGAAACCTTCCGACAGTTTATCGCTTGTAATCAGTATGTCGAAGTCGTTTTCCTTTTCGCTCTTGTATTGGGCGTTGAAGTTGGCATTCAGTGTTTTGTGTAGCGTGGGTGTCATACCACCATCGCAAATTAGCATCCGTGTGCCAAATTTAGCTCTCAAATACGGCTCCAAATGTTTCACGGTATCCACATATTCGCTGAAAACAATAATTTTACGGTTTTTATTTTGGCGAATAATTTTTTCTATTTCAGTTGAAACGGCATCGCGTTTAGGGTCGTTTACTACAATATTCAATTGTTCCAAATGCATTTTTATCACTTTAAATAAAGCAATATCTGTGTCGATATTTTCAAAAAACTCCTTTTTTCGTTTGAATTTCGACGTGTCATACACCGTATTGTTTTTGGGAACACGCTTGGTGAGCACATTATTTTCGTAATCGTCTAAAATTTGTAGTATGCTTTCCATGTTTTCCTCTTCCATCAAAGTATCCATCAATTTTCGGTCGAGAATATATTTGCCTCCTGTTTTGGTTATAAAGGCTTTTACCCGTTCGTGTATGGCCAAAAATCGGTTGATAGATTCGCTAAAAGCACCAAACGAACTTTCGAAACGCTTTACTAAAAGGCGACGCATAAAGTCGAATAAGTTGGCTTGTTGGTTGTAAGCACGGTTGCCATGCTCGTCTAACTTTTCGTTTTCTTTCGGGTCGTTTTCATACGCAAAGGGCTGATAAATAGCGCCGCTAAACTGTCCTTCTTCGCCAAAATAGCTTGTCAATACATCATTATAAAAACTACTTTGCGATGGTGTGAGTGCGAAAAACAGTTCTTTGGGGTCGCATACAGTCGATAGTTCGGTAACTTCGCGTGAGTACACATAATCGTTGCGCAAGTCCAATCTGTTACGACGGATAATGACAGGCGAAATCACATTTTTTATCTGGCTGGCAAGTCGTTTGGTTTCTTCACGAACTTTGCTGAGTTGAAAGTCATTTTCGCCAAACAATTCAGCATAAAACTTACGGGCTTTGGCTTTTTTCTCCTCCTTTTTGGAATTGCTGTACTTCATTATATCCGATAGTTTTTTAAAACGCGTACCATAACCGGCAAATAATGCCTCCAAATCGTGGTCGATGGTAATGCCCGATTTGCCCGGAACGATAAAAAGTTTGAGCAACGAAAAAATATCTGCCGGCGAGTTATTAAATGGCGTGGCAGTAAGCAAAATAACGATCCGATCACGACATATTTTCAGTAAAGCTTCATAATCTTCGGTATCCTGATTGCGGTAATAGTGCGCTTCGTCCACTATTACCACTTCAATATTTTTATTATCGATAGATTTGGCAATATCTACCAATTTGCCACGACTTTCTACTTCGGCGGTCAGACCAAAATTATATACATATTCGTACCAGCCAGTTGGGTTATCGACATTTCGGTCACCAATTAGTCCCGGCGGACAAATAATCATGGTTCGTCGGTCGATGTTTTTGGCTATCATTGCGGCAATTACCGATTTTCCCAAACCCACCACATCGGCAATTACCACGCCTTTGTATTCGTCGATAATGCTTAATCCCTGATTCACAGCATCCAATTGATACGAAAATTCCGTAAAACCATTTTTTGTAAGTAATTCCGTAACGCTCGATTTTATTTGTTTGGTTTGTTGCAAGTCGATATAAGTTTTCAGTATCAGCGCGTAGGCTTCGTAAGGTGTTACCTTTGCCGCCAAAGTTTTAGCACCCACATAATCAATTACTTTTTGTTTTTGGAAATCAATTTCGGTTATGGGCGCAGCATCTTTCCAAAGCGCATCGAAATAATCGTTTGCGTCATTAAAACCATAATCTTTTATCTCCACATTAAATTCTTCCTGACCTGCCAATCCTGCCGAAGTAAGGTTGCTGCTACCAGTAATAAATTGACCTTGCATACCTTGCAATGTTGCTTGCGCATCGTTCAGTTTAAATAAATACAATTTGGCATGGTTTGGATGCTGGGTTTTACGCATTATCAACCGCCCTTGCTCTATCATTTCGAGGAAAAAATACACCTGATTGTAAAACTCTTCGGTATCGGCATTGTCGGTGTTCAGTGCTTTGCGTAGCGATTCCATAAAGGCATTAAAGCGGTCTTCGTCCGACGTGCGCTCCTCGTCATAACCATATTCCACCAAGTTATCGTGTATCAGTTTATCCACCTGTAAGCCCACGAGCAGTTGCAGTTGAACGCTTGGATTTGCCTTGAGCGATTCGTACACTTCCTTCCATCCCGAAAAGTAAAAGAAACCCACCAGAAACTTCAACTCGTCGCTAATGGAAATGAGTGTATTAATACGGCTTTTTAAGGCTTTTTGCCCAGCATTGTTGGTGATAAAGTTTTGTGACATAGTGATTTTGTTGACCTCACCCCCAACCCCTCTCCTTGAGGAGAGGGGCAAGACTGATTAGTTTTTATTATTGATTTTGAGATATTATATTTTTTTCTTTATTCCATAGGGATAACATATTGATACACAATTACAAAACAACCACCATACAACTCCGTATGGGGTCGAACAACACCTGCGTATATCCATTTTCTACCAATATGCAACACCTACGGCGTCGGGATTTTTCACATAATACCCAAGGCGTTGCCATTGGGCTAATTGTATATTGCCCTTTCAGGGCGTTTATTGGCTGAAAGCCATATATATTATCAACCCAACGGCATCGCCTTGGGCTTACATGCCGAATGGCATATCATAGCTCCACCGTCGCATACTCCGCCTCACTCAGCCAAAAATCCGGACAAACTACATAATACCCAAGGCGTTGCCATTGGGCTAATTGTATATTGCCCTTTCAGGGCGTTTATTGGCTGAAAGCCATATATATTATCAACCCAACGGCATCGCCTTGAGGTTTTCATGCCGAATGGCATATCATAGCTCCACCGCCGCATACTCCGCCTCACTCAGCCAAAAATCCGGACAAACTACATAATACCCAAGGCGTTGCCATTGGGCTAATTGT
>DYQV01000300.1 GCA_020719105.1 Rikenella microfusus | reverse complement strand
TGGCTCTTTTACCGATATGCGCGATGGTAAAACCTACAAAACAGTAAAAATTGGCAACCAAACCTGGATGGCCGAAAACCTTGCCTATAAAACTACCGATGGTTGCTGGGCTTACGAAAATAACACCAGTAATGTAGCAAAATATGGCTATTTATATAATTGGGAAACAGCAGAAAATGCTTGCCCAGCCGGCTGGCATTTGCCAACAAAAGAAGAATTTGAAGCCTTCCTCACCAGCATTGGGGGTTCCGGCCCACAAAGCTATTCGGCTTTAATAGCTAGTGGTAGCAGTGGATTTTCGGTAACGTTTGGCGGTTGCCGAGGCGGTAATGGGGAATTCAACCTGCTTAATACCTTCACACTCTTTTGGAGTTCCACGGTGTTCAACACCGAAGATGCTTGCAATTTGGGCATGGGCAGCAGCGACGAGGGCGCAGTAATCGGCAATATTTA
Organism: Rikenella microfusus; assembly: GCA_020719105.1. Lineage (GTDB taxonomy): Bacteria > Bacteroidota > Bacteroidia > Bacteroidales > SZUA-534 > GWE2-40-63. The sequence goes on along the minus strand of DYQV01000300.1, from coordinate 3,487 downwards.
CAAGGATGCCGGATTGTCGGTACGTTGTATTCGTGATAAATAATTGACAGTTTATAATTCTAAAATATGCTTGACACACTATATCGGTTGCACTTCAATCTCCGGTTGGAAAACAATCAATATCAGAAAGCTTTAAGTCGGTTATGGCGCATTTGCAATTTCTTAATATCGCTGGACGAAGAGAAAGAAAAAATGGGGATCATCCCATCGGGTAAAGTTCAATGCGGTAGTTTTGACGAAGTTCAGAAGATTTTCGAAAACAACGCTGAGGCGATTACCCAATTTCTAAACAAAGAGATACTCTCAAACCATAACAATAATGTATTTATAAGCAATAAGGTAAACACTGATGGGAATGTAACCATTATTCGTAAATCGAATGTTGATGATAAAGCCCTTTACGAAGTGGGTAAACCCGAGGAACTGAGTTCAAAGGAAGCGCTTGGTATATGTAACCATTACATCAACCTATGCTCCCAATTGTACAAGGCCGAACAAGCAGCCCTGCTTACTCCTGAAAATATATCCGAAACATGGTCGGCAATTTTGCCAGAGGATGCTCTTATGGAAATGGCCGAATACCTGATGCACAAGTTTCCGCTCGAAAACTGCATGGCACCTTATGCCTTGGCTGTAAAGCTTGGAATTAGCGAGGAAAAGAAACAATTCTTTTTCGAAATGCTGATGGAACAACTTTTTACCCTTATTGGACGAAATATAGATCCAGTCGGGCGTGAACAATGGGTTCAAATCCTAGGTTTTTTTAAACCATATCTGCGCAAAGCCGATTTTGAACTATTGCTAGATTCTTCAACCCATGATATATTGGGAGGTGGTGACTTTGATATGGCTTGGGCTTTTGCCCGTATGCATATTTTTGAAATACTGAAATATGATTATAACATTACAATAGACAACCTATTGACCGAAAAAATTGTGGAACTAGCGATAAATGAGTTAGATGATTTTAGTGAATATATTGATTGGGCCGGCGATGATGGTTACGATAAAGACTGGAACGACATGCTTAATTGGTTTAATTCAATTATGAGTATGGGTGTATTGTCGGCACCAATCTGTAATCGTATTCAGGTTTATATCGACGATAAAAATAGGGTTATGTCGGAGCATACTGCACCGGATGCAAACAGTAAACCAAATCAAGAACACAATTAGTATTAGCGTGCCCTGCACTTGAATATTATTTGAGAAACGCATTTTAAATTCAGCACAATTAAAACTGAACATGAAACACACATTTGTCCTATTAACTCTTTGCACTTCCTTACAATTGGTAGCTCAGAGCAATTCACTTCCCGAAATGGTTTCCATTCCCGCTGGTACTTTTATTATGGGGAGTCCGGTTGATGAACCCGTTCGGGATTCCAGCGAAGGGCAGCACCAAGTCACCCTGAGTGCCTTTAAAATGGGCAAATACGAGGTTACTTTTGAACAGTACGATGCCTTTTGCCATGCCACCCACCACAGCAAACCAGCCGATGAAGAAAATTGGGGCAGAGGTATGCGCCCGGTAATTAATGTAACCTGGGACGATGCTATAGCCTATTGCCAATGGCTGAGTCAACAAACGGGTAAAAAATACCGTTTGCCTACCGAAGCTGAATGGGAATATGCCTGCCGTGGCGGCACCACCACTCTTTTTAATACCGGAGAATGTTTAACCGAGGCAAAAGCAAATTACGATGGGTATTTCAGCGGGGGATGCAACAAAGGCCAAATGTTGGGAACGACACTACCCGTGGGCAGCTTTGCACCCAATGCATGGGGATTGTATGATATGCACGGAAATGCCATGGAATGGTGTGCCGATTGGTATAGCAACGATTATTACAGTAAAAGCCCTGCGAATGACCCCACAAGGACCCGAATTGGGTGAATACCGTATCCTTCGCAGCGGTGGCTTTGCTGCTGCCGCCTTGCATTGCCGTAGTGCATCCAGGGCACGCAATTTACCCAACAATACCAATATGCTAATTGGTTTTAGGGTGGTTTGTAATGAATATTGAAGTGTTTGGTTCTTAAATATGAATAAGATGACATATAAATGTATTCCTCAAAAATTGCTGATAATCTTGTTTTTCGCTATGCTTGGTATGAAAGCTTATGCGCAACCCAACACCTTCCAATCCCTATACCCAAAAGGCATCGAGGCATACAATGCTAAAAATTATGACGAGGCTTTCGATTTTTTCTCCGAAGCCCAGTTCTGTAAGGACAAGCCTAAAAAAACCGATTTAAAAGAATGGCTTATTAAAACCAACAAATTGTCAGCCGAACAAACCATTAAAGAACATTGGCAAGCCAATTATTTTTATGTGTATCCTATTATGGGAGACAGGGCGTATGTTTATAAAGATGGTAAATATGGATTTGTAAATAATAAGGGCGAGGTAATTGTACCGTTAATATACAATGAGGTAACCCTGCTTGATTACCGGTATTTAAAGGTGGTGAACGAGGGAAAAACAGGAATACTTAGCCTCAAGGGTGTATCTATATTGCCCATTGAATTTAGTGCCATTGATTTAATTTACGATGATGTTTTTTTGGTAAAAGCAAACGGAAAACAACGCTTGTTTAATCAGAAACTAGAACGGTTTATTACCACTGAATACGAAAGTATATATTATAAGGACGAAAACAGGTTTGCAGCTTACGAAACCAAAGAGGATGAAACTAAGGATATATCCATTTTGATTGATCGAGAGGGGAAACAATACGGAAAACATTCTGGCCTGGTGCTCGATTCATTTTCAGGAGCTTATTCTTTAGTATATGATAATCCTCATAAATACATACTTGACACGGTCGGTAATGAGGTGCCTATTGCAGACGAAAAACAGGTTGAGACCATTGGAAATGGCTATTACCGCATTGATGGAAAAATATATCAGATAAAGGGTAAAAAAATGCAAGTTATTAAAGCAGATAAGTTAGAACCATTAAGTACCGGATTCTACCTTGCATCAAAAAATGGGTTAAAAGGTGTAATTGCATGGGACGGCACTTCGGTAATACCAATAAAATATAGTTCAGTATCAGAGTTGCAATATAACGAGATTTTTATTGTAAGGGATAGAAACCAATACGGCTTGTTTTATAAAAACGGTAAAATGCTTTTAAAGCCCGATTACGATATGATTGATACCTATTCAGAAGAAATGGCGGTAATCAGAAAAAATGGGCTGAATGGTTTTGTCAATACATTGGGAAAAATTCAGGTTCCGTTATTGTATAATCAGGTTACGGCATTTTCAGAAGGCCTGGCAGTAGTCAAGCAGAAAAACAGGTACGGTTTTATTGATAAAAATAATACCATAGTTATTCCACTTGTGTATTCGTTGGCAGAATCTTTTGATGGAGGTAAAGCAAAAGTTAAAGAGGGCAGAACAGAATACTTTATTGATAAAAACAATCAAAAATATTCTTTACCACAAACCGTTGAGGTATCGGAAGGGAGTAAGTA
>DYQV01000299.1:2064-3947 GCA_020719105.1 Rikenella microfusus | reverse complement strand
CATCGCACATTCACACCTTTCGCAATGCTCAGGTATGAATAAAGCGGGTTAAATCTTATTTTGTTAACTTCGTAGTTAAAATCAACCAGATGCAAATCTGCTAAGGGAATCAGGTTGGAATTTTTGGAAATAGAATCGCTCACCGACATTACTACAAATAGGCCCGGTATTATGCAATTGCGCAAAGCAGCCGATTCGCAGACTAAAGCCACATCGTGAGGAATTAATGGCATTAAATATTCCAAGGCATCCTTTAGTTTTTCATCTGTAGCTTGAATATAAAAAACCTTACTAGCCCCAGCCGCTAGCATTTTAGAGCTATCCTTTGAAATTGAATTACTTGTTTCTTCTGCTATAAAAAGGTTTTCATTCTTAACTAAAGGAAGGCACGTAAGGCAATCAGTATGAAAATGGGGGGTAATTTTAATAGCCACAACGGTTTGATGCCGGCTGATCTGTTCAATTACCTTACAGGCAAAAGTAGTTTTACCTACATTGCGACTGGTTCCGGCAATAAGAAGCATGTTACTCCAAACATTCATAATAAATCGGTTGGGAAATTTATGTTTTTCAAATCTACCGATTCCGGTATCTCAATATAATATACCTTCAGTTTCTCTAAAAGATGTACCAATTTATAGTCTTGCAGTTTAATCTGTTCCGCCATTTTTTGAACCGCATTTTTATGGTAAACACCAATTAATGGTTCCAGCTTACCATCAACATAGCGTGGAATAACGGCATCATAAGAACCGATCTTTGCCAGCATCCATTCATAAAATTCAGTAGAAACCAAGGGAACATCACAAGGAATCACCATATTTATATCCGTGGTTGATTCGCCTAAACAAGAGTACAAACCTCCAATGGGACCTAAATTTGGAATTATATCGGGAACTATTCTATAGTTGATATTGGGAATAAATTCATTGGAACTAACCAAACCTTCACTCACCAAAGGAGCAAGTATTGAAATGGAACTGTCAATCAATCGTTGGCTATTGTAGAGCATCAATGCTTTATTGGAACCCATACGGCTGCTTTTTCCTCCTGCAAGTATAATTCCTGTAACGTTTTTTGTCAACATACTCAAATATAAAAAGACCTGTGGGATAATACAATCCCACAGGTCTCATTCTTACATTTTATCTTTGGTTTTAACAACCACCGGCTGCTTTTTTCTTTTTCGGTTTTTTGGCAACTTCAGGCATAGGACCAGCAGATTGCGAAGGGGATGACTGAACTTCCAATGAACCACCCCCTAATGCTCCGCTCATGGCCTTTCGGAAATCGTACTTGGCAAATTCGTCGTTTGGAGCGGTCTGATCCGGCTTTTGTGGATTCAAGATGGACTCAGCCCAAAAATTCAAACCTCCTTGTAAAACATAATTATTTTTAAATCCGCGCTGGGTACAAATAAGCCAAGCCTGGTTCGAAATTACGGTACCATTGGAATAGAATACATTGGTGCGGATATCCTGATCCAAGTCTTCCAACCATTCATCGGAAAGCACATCCGACAAAGGGATATTGATAGCCCCGGGTAAATGATAGGTTTCAAATTCGTCTTTTGGACGAACATCTATCAATTGGATGGAAGGATCTTTTTGGACAATATAATCGGCAATCTGGTCAGACGTATAGTATTGCGCTCCTTCGGTAATTTGACCAATCACCTCATCAATAGTCAATTTGTAAGGTTTTGTAGTGTTTTCGGGCACTGCGGCAATTACCAAAGCCAATGGTATCAAGGCCATGGCTAGTAATATAAGTGGGTTAACGTTTTTTAAAGTTTTCATATAAATCAGTTTAAATTTGAATAATCACATATAATAAAAAAATCAAAAATCAAAAATCAAAAATCAAAAATCAAAAATCAAAAA
>DYQV01000299.1:0-1964 GCA_020719105.1 Rikenella microfusus | reverse complement strand
AAAAATCAAAAATCAAAAATCAAAAATCAAAAATCAAAAATCAAAAAAATAATAAATTGAATTACATAATATTATTTAAGCTTTTCTATAATTGCTGAGAATATCTTCAAAAGTTCTGATGCTTCATCAAGAAGCAATAAAGCGTTATTATCACCTTTAAAATCATTAGTTCCATTTAAAATGTTCAACCAATAAATTGATTCTTTTGCTTCCTTTCGGCTAATTCTCATGTGCATGACTTTGTCTTTTTTGCCTAATGATTCATTAGCTTCAATATAATTGGCTCCAATTGATCCTGAACTGTGAATCAATTGTTTAGAATCCTCAATATTTGCAATAGTATTTGGAAGTAACTTAACAAATAATCGAACATTAACTGCAAATTTCAACGTTCTTTGTTCCAAATCATAACTTGGCTTACTATCCATAGCCTTTTTTTTGAAATTTGTTTTTTTTGTCTTTTGGATTTTAAATAAGCTTAATACTCTTCTCTTGGGAATTTCTTTTCAGCCCACTCTCCTACCCAAAACATGGAAAGAGCTACCAAAACAAACACCAAAGCCAACAAACCTTGCGAAATTCCTATTACTTCGTTTAACCTAGGAAATCCTGAAAAACCGGCTTTATAAAAATTTTCCCATAATGGATAGCCTTCTCCAAAGAAGAAAATACCCAAAAACAAACCGCCCACAAAAACAATAGCATCAATTTTTCCGATAGCAGCTCCACAAACGCTGGTTCCGGGGCAAAATCCTCCGGTAATAAACCCGGCTCCCATAATTACCCCCCCGGCAATGGCTGAATGCCAATAGGTTGGGTTCACATATACCAGGCTCAAATCGACCCAGCCGAACAAACTAAAAAACAACAATCCCAACATTGCTGTGATGGCTGCGGTAAAAAACACTTTAAGCACCACGGTGTCGTAGCCATAAAATACACCGGCTAATTTTCGACTCGATGAGAAACCGCTTGATTCAAGCACAAATCCAAATCCTGTTCCTATCAAGAAAGCCAGAAAGAAATTCGTACCCGATGAAATTATTTCGTTAACTGATAAGGGTCCCATTTTTATATTTTTTTTAAATTGTTTTATATTGATAATTAAAAATTGCCAATTGTTAATTGGTTTAAATCCAGTTTTTGCGGAATATGTAAGCCAGTGCATATCCGGTTCCAAAAATGGCGGCCATGGTAACAATTCCACCCAGCGACAAAACAGCCATTCCGCTCAACGCTGAACCACTGGTACATCCCCGTCCCAATTGTGAACCAAACCCGAAAAGGACTCCGCCAATTAGTGCAAAAACTAACCGCCGTTTGGAGGTGATTTTTGGGGAGTGTTCCACTTTAAAACTCAAGCGGCCTGCAAAGGCACCGGAAATAAATGCACCTACGATTACCCCCAGTACCTGAAAAACTAACCATGACTTCATCACTCCTTCGGGGTGTTCATGGATGTTTTCTTTGTAAAATACAGCGTTTTCGGAATGTGTCGGGGCAACCGTTTCAACCGTTTTCACCACCACACTTTTAAATGCTCCACTGGCACCTAATCCACGACCTGAAATAAAATTGGCCGATAACAACACCAATCCCAGCAATACCCCACCCAAATAGGGATTTAAATACTTGTTCTGTTTCATATCATTGTTTTTATATTTCTAATATCTGCTTCTGGTTACTGGTTACTGATTCTTTCTTTCAATTGTTAGAACAATATTGCGGTGCAGGTTATGTTTTTTTATGGCAAATTTTTTAGTTGCACCGATCCTCTCTTGTTACGTTACCAAGGGCGTTCCGCTAAAGCGAGACATGTGCCCTTGGCTTTATTCTTTTGCCTTTCAGGGCTTCAATTTCTTTCAATTCCTGACTTCTTTCATACACCATCTCACTTCCATCTTCTAACTTCTAATATCTATACTCAAATTTCTATTCTCTAAACTCTAATATCTAAACTCTAA
>DYQV01000298.1 GCA_020719105.1 Rikenella microfusus | reverse complement strand
ACCCATCGCACATTCACACCTTTCGCAATGCTCAGGTATGAATAAAGCGGGTTAAGTTAATTTTCCTCTACAAACAATCTACAATAATCTAAATACTCAATAATTTACTACCTTGGATGCATAAAAAACTGCACTAATAACAGCTCAATGGTAATTAGGTTTAATTTTGAAGCATCTAAATTAGCAATATTGGTAACTCATGAATAGTTTTCTATATAAATTAGCCCATTGGATTTTCAATAAATCTCAAAGTCTTCCACAAGAAACATTACTTGTTTTTCCGAACAGGCGATCCGGAGTTTTTTTTCTGCATCACTATAAAAAAGTAGTTTCGGAATCAAAGGAAACACACCCAGTATGGCTTCCAAAAATTAAAACCATTAATGAGTTTTTATGTGATTATTCTTCCTTACGATTGGCGGAGCCTATAGAACTTATGGCCGATTTATATATTGCACACCAGCAGGAATCGGGTTCAAAGGAATCGTTTGACGACTTTTATTTTTGGGCTGAAATGATGCTCAACGATTTTAACGATGTGGATAAATACCTGGTAAATCCCGCTTTAGTTTTTACCAATGTAAAAGACTTCAGAAACATTGAAGATAAAATTGACTTTCTTACCGGTGAACAACTGGCTGTTATTCAACGGTTTTTTAAAAATTTCAGCCAATTGCAGCAATCGGTTTTAAAAGATAAATTCCTGGAAATTTGGGAAGTGCTGTTACCGGTTTACACTAGATTCCATATACTGTTAAATACCAACAAGGTAGGATATGAAGGTATGATTTATCGCGATGCGTTGCAAACTATTCAGAATGCCGATGCCAGCTACTTTCCTTTTAAAAAAGTATATTTCGCCGGTTTTAATGCTATTACACCCTGTGAGGAGAAAATATTTTCGGTTTTAAAAGACCGTGGGATGGCTGGCTTTTTTTGGGATTATGATGAGTATTATATTAAAAACACAACCTTTGAAGCCGGATTTTTTCAACGGAAGTACATAAAGAAGTTTCCTCCGGAACCCGATTTTCAGTTACCTTCAACACTAATAAATCAGGAAAAAGAAATAACTGTTATCTCAGTTCCAACAGATACAGGGCAAGTATTTAAAGCAGCTCAAATACTGGGTGCCCTAAATAATTCCGATTACTCAAACACAGCTCTTGTATTGGCCGAAGAAAATTTGTTGTTTCCTACCCTAAACAGCATCCCTGAAAACATTAATCAGCTCAATATTACCATGGGGTTCCCACTATCCGATTCATCAGCAGGTAGCTTTATCCAATCTCTGATTCAACTTCAGTTAAATACTAAAAAATCAAAAGAAGGAAAGACATCGTTTTATTTCAAAAATGTAGTAACCCTACTGCAACATCCATTTATACAAAATTCTGAATTTCAATTAGCTAACTCCTTAATTGACTTTATTAGAACAAATAATTTAATTATAGTACCTGAAGCAGAACTAACCGGTTCTGAATTAGTTAATACCGTATTTTGTTCCATTGATTCGATTGTTTTATTTCCACCATATATAAAAGACATATTTCAGAATTTAGCTACAACCGGTTGGAAATTGGAGGCTGATAACCGACTGTTAATGGAAAAGGAATTTTTTTACAAAAGTCTGCTCAAAATTAACCAGTTAACCAGTCAAATAGAAAAGAATAAACTCAACATGCTTTTACCCACCTATTTCCGATTAATTAGGAGTGTATTGCAACAAATACGAATACCTTTTGAGGGAGAACCCATAAGTGGGCTGCAGCTTATGGGTTTTTTGGAAACCAGGAATCTCGATTTCGACGAAGTGATAATCCTTTCGGCAAACGAAGGTATTCTACCCATTTCCGCTCATTCCCCCTCATTCATTCCGTATAGTTTACGACGTGGATTTGGCCTGCCCACACGGGAACTCCACGATGCAATGTATGCCTATTATTTTTATCGGCTATTGCAGCGGCCAAAAAAGGTTTGGCTGATTTATAACTCTGGATATGGTGGATTGGTAAGTGGTGAAAAAAGTCGGTATATCCATCAATTGCTATACGATGGAAACTTTAAAACCAATTCAATTAATGTAAATCAAACGGTTGAAGTCATTACCAATCAATCCATTGAAATTAAAAAAGAAGAAGCTGTTGCAAAACTATTGAACCAATATTTGGGGAGCGAGCCAGCAAAAATATTGTCGCCCAGCGCACTTTCAACTTACCTGGGCTGTCCATTACGGTTTTACTTTAAGTCAATTGTTGGCATAAAAGAACCCGACGAAATTGAAGAACAAATTGATGCCCGGTTATTTGGTTCAATTTTTCATTTAGTGTCAGAGAAATTTTACAACCATTTTTTTAAGGACAATCAATTAGTTACTGAACAAGCGCTGGTTCAAATTGAAAAAAACGCCGATTTATTAGACATTTGGATAAAAGAATCATTTAAAGAAGTATTGCTTGGTAAAAATTCCAAGCGCATGTTCGAAATAAACGGTAAGAATCATATAGTATTTGATGTTATCAAAAAATATCTGCACCAGTTAATTCGAATTGATAAAAAAAACACCCCTTTCTCCATAGTCGGGCTGGAAATGAAAATTCAAATGCCGGTTGCCTTTGAGGCAAATGGGCAACCTATCCAAACAGTAGTTGCCGGATATATCGACAGGATAGACCGAACCCAAAAGGGCATACGAATCATTGATTACAAAACAGGGAATGATAAATTAAACTTTGATGCTATTCAGGATTTATTCAGTCGCAAAAAAATAAAGGATACCAAAGCAGTTTTTCAAACTTTTGCTTACAGTACCATGGTTGCTTATCATTATCCTCAGGAACAGGCTATTTGGCCTATGGTTTATCAGGTAGGTAATTTTTTTGATGAAGGAAATTCATTTTCCGTTAAGTCGGCCAAATACCTTCCGTTTGAATCCGGAAACTTTAAAGCCATTGAACCGGAATTTATCGACGGATTAAAATTATTGTTAGCAGAGATTTTTGATGATTCCGTTCCTTTTAGTCAAACTGAGGAATTGAAGAATTGTGAGTATTGTCCCTATAAATTAATCTGTGGAAGGTAAACAGCTATTTAAAAATTAGAAGTAGTAGTTATTAAGAAATAAAAAACTGACAATTTGCTTCGATGTAAATTGTCAGTCTTTTATGTTTATTGGCTTAATTTAAAAACTAGAACCGCTCCCCAATTTTATTCCAATCGAGTATTTCCCAGAAATTTTTTAGATAATCGGGACGTTTGTTTTGGGTGTCCAAATAGTACGCATGTTCCCAAACATCGCAGGTCATAACCGGGGTCAATCCACTTCGTAAAGGATTGCCTGCATTGCTCTCCTGAGTAATCACCAGGTTGCCCGATGCATCTTTCGAAAGCCAGGCCCAACCAGCTCCGAACAAAGTAGCTCCAGCTTTGGTAAATTCTTCTTTAAATGCGTCAAATGAACCATATTTTGCGTTAATGGCAGCAGCCAATTTTCCTTGAGGAGTTTTTGCCCCATGATTGGAAAACTGCATAAAGTAAAATGTATGGTTCCACACTTGAGCGCCGTTGTTGAATATGCCACCATCGGCTTCCTTTACGATGGTTTCTAACGTGGCATTTTCGAACTTTGTGCCTGGTATTAAATTGTTTACGTTGGTAACATAAGCCTGATGGTGTTTTCCATAATGGAATTCTAAAGTCTGTTTACTTATGTGTGGCTCTAATGCATTGAGCTCGTAAGGTAGTTTTGGTAATTCAAAAGCCATTTTTTTAAGTTTTAATTTATTAATATAGGGTAAACAAGGTTTTATTGAAAAGGTTTTTATAATGGGATGTTTTTAGAACATGTTTTCATTATTATACCTTAACCCGCTTTATTCATACCTGAGCAAAGCGAAAGGTATGAATGTGCGATGGGCATTGGGTTGCAAAGCGGGAACCGAACAAAGTGAGCTCACGCAAGTAAACCC
>DYQV01000297.1 GCA_020719105.1 Rikenella microfusus | reverse complement strand
TGTGTCCGCTCCGAAAAGTCATCCGATGAATCAATTATTAAAATCGGAGATTATATTTAACTGGTAATCTGCTAATTAGAAATTCATCGGATGACTAATTTGGGGTTTTTTAGCTTTTCGGAGTGGATTCAATCATCCTTAATAATTATTTAAGGTAGCTTTCAATTACCTGTTTTATAGCTTTTGAACAAACTGGGCAAAAGCTGTTTGGTATATTTGATTTCATTCGACAATCCTGAAAAGGGCTAAAAATACCTTTTGATGAATAGCCACCCCCTTCATAAACGCCAATAGAATCTTTCAATTCTATATTGCGCTCTGTTGGAATATTTATCCCTTGTGGAACCATATCTTTCCATTTGGTATTAAATGCCACTAAGGTTGTAATATTTGGTTCCCAAGGTTCAATATCCAAATTATAGAAACCATCATACGCAACAGCTGAATCGTAATATTCGTCGGCTAAACCGGCAAAACCATGACCAAATTCATGTGCGGCAACTTTTAACGATAACTCATGATCTACTGTGGAACCTGAATAGAAGTTATAAAATCCGCCGCCGCCATATTCTGCTGAATTAATTAAAACAAATAGTTGATCGTAGGGAACTATTGCAGCATTATCGTGCAGCGATTTAATATCTCGGGTGGTTAGGTAGCGGGGAGTATCAAACGTATAAAACATGGAGTTGAGCACGGTATTTTTGTATTGGTTTTTACCTGGGATATCGGTTCCCGATTCCATTGAAATGCATTCCACTGCATAGATGTTAAATTCATTTCGGTATTCATCAAAGGGTGGAATGGAGCTAATGTAATCCCAAACCCGCTTTACATCTTTTGTGAATTTTTTCATCTCCTGTTTTGTATAACCTTCGGCAATAAAGGCAATATCAATTTTATAATTGCAGGCATGGCCTCCTTGTATAACGGTAAATTTTGTAGTCAGCGGTTTTTCATTGACTATGAAATAATCCGTTGGATTGATGAATAACTCCTTAATTGGATGGAATAGTCCGTCGGAAAAAGCTCTTTTTTCTAATACATATCGAACCGTATTTTTTGGAAAAGGCATCAAATTAACGTGATAGTAGCTTTGCTTGGTTGATTTTGCCTCAGGCGTAGTTTGCCATTCATTGAATAAGGAGCAAAAACCTTGTTTATAAAGTAATAAATTTGAAACGGAATCAAATATTGAAAACCGATACGAGCCCATATCTATACTGGTATGAGCAGACAATTTTTGTGAACCGGCCCACATGGGTTGCTTTTTCAGTTCTTGGAGGATAAACTCCTCCGAGGTGTTGTTTCCATTTAAAAGATAATCGATGCGCAAGGTTTGGTTTTCAAAATATTTATCAAAATCTTCATTCAAGTCATTTGAATGTTTAAACGAGGTAAGCGCAAGCACTGAAGTAAAAAGTATTACTATAATTAAGATTTTTTTCATAGAATTCTTAAAAAGTGTAGTAAACCAAAAAACATTATCTCAAAGGGTTCGTATTTTTTATCAACCAATCGGTTACTTCTCCCTCAAGATTCTCAGTGAGCAGTTCACGGACTTTTAAATGGTAAATGTTTATCCATTCAATTTCTTGCATAGTGAGCATGTTTCTGTCAATCAGTTTCCGGTCTATCGGACAGTACGAAATGGTCTCAAAACAGAGAAAACTGCCATCAGTTCCAAAATCAGCGGGTTGGCAAACCATCACATTTTCAATCCGGATTCCATACTTATGCTCATGATAAACGCCCGGCTCATTGGTAACCAACATTCCTGCTTCAAAGGGCACCATGGATGCACCGGCTGTTGCCTGCGAAAAACCGTGTGGGCCTTCATGCACTCCTAAGAAGTACCCAATTCCATGCCCGGTTCCATGCCCATAGTCTTTTCCCTGTTTCCATAAATCAAGCCTTGCAAGTGTATCTAAATGGATACCTTTTGTACCAACAGGAAAACAGGCATTTGCTAAACGGATGTGCCCTTTCAGAACCAGCGTGAAATCAATAATTTGCTCCTGTGTAACTGCTCCTAAAGCAACAGTGCGCGTTATGTCTGTTGTTCCACCCAAATATTGTGCCCCACTGTCAATAAGGTACATACCTTTGGGTTCAAGCACAGATTGATGCTCTTCTGTTGGAGAATAATGGGGCAAGGCTGCATTTTGTTGATAGGCTGAAATGGGTTCAAAACTTAAATCGACATAATTGGGTTGCTGCTGCCTGAAAAAAGCCGATTTAGCGGCAGCTTCCAATTCCGTTACTTTTCTATTCTGAACTTCATTTTCTAACCATTGGAGAAAATTACACATGGCAACACCATCTCTAATTTGAGTTTCTTTATAAAGGGCAATTTCTTTCGGTGTCTTAATTGCCTTGAATTTGGTAATAATACTCGGCTCCGATACTATTTTGCATTGGGATGGAATGGAACTGAATAATTGAAAGTTAAGGGTATTCTTATCAAGTAAAATTGTTGAAGTAGATTGAAGATTCTGCAAAAACCTCATGATCTCAGTATAAGGCAATATTTTGATGTTGCTTCTTCCCAATTCAACCATTACATTCTCCGATACTTGTTTTTCATTTATAAATAGGATGGTTTCCAATTCATTAACCAAACAATAGCTTGTAACAAACGGGTTATAAGCCACATCACTTCCTCGGATGTTTAAAAGCCAAGCAATTTCATCTAAAACCGTAACTAAATAATGCGACACTTTTTTTTCTTTAAGATAAACACGTACTTGTGCTATCTTTTCAGAAGTTACAATTCCTACAAATTCAGTTGGGTGGGTATAAACTGGATTGCAAACCAATTGAGGCCGGTTGTGCCACATTTCACGAAACAGATCGCCTACCGACAATACGTTGATTTGTTTTATTGTGAGTGTGCGATTTAAAATTTCTACTTCAGTTGTTGAAAAAAGCCGTTCATCAATACCAACACAATCGCCAACTGCCAAATGGTCTAATAGCCAATCAATATATTCTGGGGCTCTGGTTTTCATTTTATGGAGTATAAATGGGGACTTGAGTTGTTTTTCAGCCTGTATAAAATACCGGGAGTCAGTCCAAACACCAGTATGACTGGCTGTTACAACGGCAGTTCCGGCTGAACCGCTAAACCCGGTAAGCCATTCCCGTATTTTCCAATATTCTGAAATGTATTCGCTTTTATGAGGGTCAGATGTTGGGATTATATAAGCTGCAATTTTTTCCTGTTTTAACTTAATTCGCAATTTTTCAACTTCCATTATTTTTTAATTTAATTGGTACGGTTAAATTAAATAGAAAATGCATCCGTTCAAAGAATGGATGCATTTTAATAAAATATTTTAACGAGGATTTCTAAAATTTATTAATTCACCGATTCGTCAGGAATCAGATTAAAAGGGATGCTTACTCTTTCTGAATAAATCTCACCGGCTTCAAGCATATCTTCATCATCTTCACGGAATCGCCAATTAATGGTAACCCTATGTCCACTTTTCTTTATTATTTCCAGTTTTTTCATAATATCGAGGATGATTTTTGAACTGGAAGTATTGAAATATACCATCATGAAATTTACTATGGTCTCTGGATTCGGATCTGTTGAGTAGTTTTCCAGCCATTGAAGTACCGGATTATAAAAAATTATGGGATTCTCGGGTAATGATTTTCCCTTGAATAAAAAGGTGTTTGTTCTTTTATCCAGAATTATTTCGGGAGTTTCGTTGCCACTTTCAATAACCAATGGATTCATATCGATTAAGTTTTTACAAAAATACGACCATTTCCCTTATGGAAGCAAATTTATTTTGCAGAAAATGAAAAGAAAATTACCTGTTGCCCATGTGTTTATTTACTGTCCGATAGTAGGTTTTTAATTGATGTATTTGATTAAATGATAGTTAACTTAATTATTAAACACGTATAAACGCTATTATTAACCCGGATTATTCATTAATAATCCTGACGATTAAGCTACACCTCAAT
>DYQV01000022.1 GCA_020719105.1 Rikenella microfusus | reverse complement strand
CATTTGGTTTAAACTACCTAGCCCGCTTTATTCATACCTGAGCAAAGCGAAAGGTATGAATGTGCGATGGGTATTGGGTTGCAAAGCGGAAACCGAACAAAGTGAGCTCACGCAAGTAAACCCCTCCCGATTTTACATCGGGATAGCTATTACCAAAATTGGGAGTTTTTATTTTCCCAATTTTGAGGTGTAGCTTAATCGTCAGGATTATTTTTGAATAATCCGGGTTATATCTTTGAAAAAGAAAATCATTTATTAAATATGCGGTTATCGGGGAGTCAAATACAATGCATTAAAAATACAGCTTTGGCAATTTTTGGTCAAAAAACAAAAGTTTATTTATTCGGTTCAAGGCTCGACGATACTAAAAAGGGTGGTGATATTGATCTGCTTATAAAACCCCATCAAATTTTTGATGAAGATTACTCTTTTGAATTAAAGATGAAGTTCTTAATCCAATTAAAAAAGTTAGTTGGAGAGCGATAAATTGATGTTATTGTAGATCATAAAAAAAGGTACCCCACCTTTATTAATGATATTGTTCTTACATCCATACAATTATGAACAATCAAGAAAGGATTATTTTTGAGAAATTAGCACTATCATTAAAGGCTTGTGAGTTGCATATTTCACGAATAAATTACGCGGTTTCAGATATTGGTATTATTTTTGCGTAACGTAATATGTTTTTGTTGATGATTCATAGTATATTTTCCTTAAATAAAAGCTGTGTGAAAAGCATTTATTCGTGTAAATTAGTGCTCATTCGTGGATAAATCTTTTTTCATGTTAAATAAAATCCTACAATCTTTTGATAAAAACCGACTGGTCAGCCAATTGTTCCAAATTTCAGTTGCCTTATGGTTTCTAAGGATGGTGCTTCCCGGAGTGAAGTATGTATTTATTCCTTCCCTAATTATTCTTGGCATCGCAGCCTTTTATTCATTAAAGGGGAACCTGTTTCGGAAAGAGTATTTTTTTGAGTTTTTAAAAACATTCAACCCGCTTATTTTTTTAGGTGTATTTTTTATTTTTGGTTTTATTTTATCAGAAGCTTATTATGGAAAAGCATTGCGCGATTTTGGGGAATTTGTCATTAACCTTTTCTTTTTAACCATATTCTTTGCCCTTACGTATTATTCCCGCAATCAGGAAGGATTTTTCTGGGTGTTTAAAAAAATGAGCCGGGTAATATGGGTAACTTCCATCTTCGTTGCACTGATAGGCATTTTTAAACATGGTTTGCAGCTTTTAGGGGTTGAAATCCCTATAGAAACACCTTGGGGAACAGCTATAAACGATGATAAAAATTTTTATGCGTTGTATTCTTTTTTAGGTTTGGTAGGTTTATATCCCAGAATCTCGAAAAGTGAAAATCGTTATAAGAATTGGGTTTCCCTTACCTTGGTTTTGATATTAATTGTTAATATTATTCTTTCCTATTCTACACGGTCCATATTCCTTTTAATTCTATTATTTCTTGGTTTATTGGTATTGCATATAACCTTCCTCTTTAGAAAAAAAGTAGGTATAACGACTGTTTTCACCAAAAATCTGCAGCCTTTAACACTAATTTTAGCCGTATTTTTTATAGTAGTGTTTTGGGCTGTAAAAACTAAACAACCCATTGCCGATAAATGGGCAGAGAATTATTTTGGAAAAGGTGTTGGATTTGAAACCTTGGATATTACTTATTTGACGCACAATACCTATCAGTTCGATAAATGGGAATATGCGATAACCTATTTTCAGAATCAAAATTTGATTCATCAGCTTTTTGGAGGCGGTTTTGAGTATTTAGAAGCATTTGGTAATAAATATTATGGAGAAGCTTCCCATTTGGATTATCCTCACAACCCTGTAATGTCAGCACTTTTGTATTCAGGTCTTTTGGGGGCTGTTTTTTTACTGTTCTTTTTATTTGTATCGTTTTATTACAGTGTACTTTACTTTAATAAGCATCCTCTATTTTCGATGATGCTTTTTGTATGTACCCTTTTTATCTTTTTTAGCGGAAATAGTATGTTCAGTGTGCCTATTTTTTTGTTTTTATTTTCGCTTTCATTTCTAGTACGCCATCAAGAGATTAGTGAACTTAAGTTTGTACCCAACCTCAACAAACCGGGTAGTAAAGTTATCAAAGAGATTTTCGATTATTTTCTGGCCATATTGTCCATTGTAATTTTATCACCCTTACTTTTTATCTTTATTGTTGTTGTTGGTTTTACTACGGGATGGCCTGTTGTTTATACCCAAGTGAGGATAGGTCAAAACGGTAAGCCGTTTAAATTGCATAAATTCCGTAGTATGAAGAAAGTAAAATCGAATACTACGGTGGCTGCGCAAGAACAAGACCGGATTACTTGGGTGGGGAAGTTTATGCGTAGATACAAATTGGATGAACTTCCTGAATTATGGAATATCATTAGGGGCGATATGAGTTTTGTCGGTCCACGACCCGATGTTCCAGGGTATGCCGATGCTTTGGTGGGCGATGACCGGATTATCCTGCAGTTAAAGCCTGGTTTAACCGGTGCGGCCTCCTTGAAATACATGCACGAAGAGCAACTGTTATCGGAACAGGTTAATCCGCAGGAATACAATGATAAAGTGATATTTCCGGATAAAGTACTGGTAAACAAAAAATACATGGAAAAATGGTCGCTTTGGCTCGACCTCAAAATTATTGTATTAACAACTATAGGAGATTCGAAGCACGAGGATTATTTTTTATGACAGATTTGTTTTTTAGCTATCTTTGCCATTGAAAAATGTATAGGAATGGAAACAAATATCTCAACCTTAGATTTGAACAAAACCTATAATTATGCTCAATACTTAACTTGGCGTTTTCAGGAACGTATTGAATTAATTAAAGGAAAAATATTTAAGATGTCACCTGCTCCTGCAAGGAGACATCAGCAAGTTTCATTTGAATTATCAAGACAAATTGGAAATTATTTGCATAAAAAGAAATGTAAAGTTTATTCTGCGCCCTTTGATGTTCGGTTCCCAAAAGGGGAAGGCGATGAACAAACATTTACCGTAGTGCAACCTGATATTTGTGTCATTTGTGATCCAGCGAAATTAGATGATAGAGGTTGTGTTGGCGCTCCCGATTTAATTATTGAAATTTTATCACAAGCCAGTGCTGAAAGGGATTCGAAAATTAAATTCCAATTGTATCAAGAACAAGGCGTAGAGGAATATTGGATGGTTTATCCTGGGGAAAATATGGTTGATGTCTTTAAGTTAGATAAAAAAGGGAAATATCAGTTTGATGGTAAATATGTTCAAAACGATCAAATTAAAGTGGGCATTTTTGATGATTTGTTAATTAACCTTGAAGATGTTTTTAATGATGAAAACCTATAATAAACCAATTGAATTTTAGTAATACAAAAGAGGTCAAATTTGAACCTCTTTTTCTCTATATTTAGCCTTCCAATTATAAAAGTATGCAAGAAAAGATTTGGCTTTCGCCACCCCACATGAGTGGAAACGAACAAAAATACATCCAGTTAGCTTTCAATGAGAATTATATTGCCCCGGTGGGGTCTAATCTTACCGGTTTTGAAAAAGAATTAGGCAAATATTTGGGTGTTCCAAATGTGTTGATGTTAACCTCCGGAACTAGTGCCATTCATACAGCTATGATGGTTCTCGGCATTAAGGATGGGGATGAAGTTATTGCCCCAACGTTTACTTTTGCCGCATGTATCAATCCCATAATTTACCAACGGGCAATGCCGATTTTGGTGGATAGCGATCAGGAATCATGGAATATGAACCCGGTTTTGCTTGAAAAGGCTATTTTGGACCGAATAAAGCGGGGTAAAAAACCAAAAGCCATGGTAGTGGTCCATTTGTATGGGATGCCAGCCAAAATGAACACCATCCGCGAAATTTCCAATCGGTTTGAAATACCCATTATTGAAGATGCCGCAGAAGCATTGGGGAGTAGGCATCAAAACCAATTGTGCGGAACCTTGGGTGATCTTTCCATCATTTCATTCAACGGAAATAAAATAATCACTACCAGCGGAGGTGGTGCCCTTATTTCAAGGAATAGCCAGTATATTTCAAGAGCCCGATTTTTGGCGACACAGGCAAAAGACGATGCCCCCCATTATCAACATTCCGAAATCGGTTACAATTACCGGATGAGCAATATTGTTGCAGGAATTGGACGAGGTCAATTGGAGGTACTTAATGAAAGGGTAAAAACCCGTAGGGCCAACCACGATTTCTATGTAAACCGTTTGGGAAATATTCCCGGTATCACCTTTTTAAATGAACGGGAAGGTGCCTATTCCAATTATTGGCTTACTAACATGGTGGTAAATCCGTTGCTTACCGATGGCGTGACCCGTGAAACCATTCGTCTTGCATTGGATGCGGCGAACATTGAGACCCGGCCGCTATGGAAACCGATGCACCTACAGCCGGTTTTTGCCCATTGTCCGGCTTATGTCGATGGAACCTCCGAGCAGCTTTTCAACGATGGTTTGTGTTTGCCTTCGGGTTCAAATCTAACGGAAGCCCAAAAAGAACGGATAGTGAGTGCTATTTTGAAAGTGATTAAGAAATAGTGTTATGGACTAAATGATTTGTTCATTGTGTCAAATCAATTTTATAAGGTAGGATGTTATGAAGCCTTCTTCCCCCTTCGCCTATCGGCACTTCCCCATTGGGGAAGACTTGCCCGCTTAATCGGAGCAAGTTCTCCCTTGTGGGAGAAACCCGAAGGGAGAGAATGATATATTTATACGTTAAAATTTACATGATACGAAACGAGTTAATTTATACCAACTTCAATCAGGTTAAAAAGTTTGCATTAAAAATAGAAACTTAACAACATTTGAATAGTAAATAAGCAGGATATCTCATTAACCAATACTTAAATGGTATTTTTTAAAAGATTTTACGGAATACCCATAATACAGAATCTGAGTATATTGGTTCTAGGTACTGTTTTAGCCCAACTGGTTTTCATCGGATTTCAGGTAATACTGCGTAGGATGTATTCCCCAGCCGATTTTGGGGCGTTTGCTGTTTACATGAGTCTATTGGGAATAGCTGCTACCTGGACCTCTTTCCGATACGAACAAGCCATTGTTTTGCCAAAGGAAGAAAAAGCAGGCATCCATTTATTGGGTTTGTCGGTTACAATTTCTTTCCTGTTTTCCTTACTGCTTGGAATTGGTTGCTGGTTTTTTACCCAACAGATTGCCGATTGGTTCAATTTCCCATTGGATCGCCTTTCCTGGTTGTATTGGTTGCCAGTTTCAATCCTTTTATTTGGAATCTACCAGTCCTTGAATTATTACCTTATCCGACAGAAATGGTTTGCCCTTTCGGCAAATAATAAAATAGTGCGAAGGTTGACTGAAGGAACTGTACAATCGGCATTCGGCAAATGGCAACTAACTATCGGATTGGTGGTGGGCGACATGCTGGGTCAATTCGCCAATATACTCCATGCAGGGTTAAAAGTCCGGTCAAAAATAGCCATAAGAGAATTATTTTCCATAACTGGGATGAAAACTGCCGCAAAACAATACCACCGATTCCCCTTGCACAATGGGATTCCTTCAATGATGAATGCTTTGAGTTTATTGCTTCCTATACTTATTATCAATCGCATGTTTGATTCCATTACTACAGGTTATTTCGATTTGGCCCGTATGGTACTGATTTTACCATTGTCCCTTTTTACTGCTTCGCTTTCCCAGGTTTTGTTGCAACGGTTTGCCCAAAAGAAAAATGAACAAGTTTCCATCAAAAAAGAAGTGGTGGCGGTATTTGCCACCTTATCGGCTATAGCTTTGTTTTTTGTGCTGGCAATCGATGTATGGGGGATTCAATTGTTCACCTTTATTTTTGGCAATGAATGGGCTACCTCAGGGATATATGCCAAAATATTAGTATGGGCTTTTGCCCTAAAATTTGTGGTTTCCCCTTTTAACATTGTTTTTACTGCTTTTGAAAAAATCGGAATCCTCTCCATTTGGCAAACATTTTATTTTGTTTTGATACTCTCACTTTATTGGATTCCGTTCAGTGGGATAGAGCAATTTTTAAACGTATATTTATTGATTGAGTTAATCAGTTATTTTGTGGCAGCATTAATGGATGCAGGATTAATAATCAACTACGAAAAAGAGTTATTAAAAAGTTAGGTAAATTGTTTCGTGTAAATTAGTGTAATTCGTGGATAATACTAAGCAATATGGAATTTGTCATCTTACTTCGGTGCATCCACCGTTCGATATCCGCATTTTTCATAAGGAGTGTAAAAGCCTTGCCAATGCCGGTTACGAGGTTTTTCTCGTTGCCCCAATCAAAAATCCAGTTCAAGTGGATGGGGTAAGTCTAATTCCCATTAAGCTTTCAAAATTGCGCTGGGTGCGGATGTGGGAGGTTACATTTAAAATGTATTGGAAAGCTCTATCGGTCCGTGCAAAGGTCTATCATTTTCATGATCCGGAATTGATGTTTACAGGAATTCTGTTGCGTTTAAGCAGTAAGAAGGTAATCTTCGATGTACATGAAAATGTCAAATTATCTTTGGAATCAAAAGACTGGCTGCCAAAAGTTCTTATCCCATTTTTAAAAATTGCCTATTTTATGGTGGAGCGATTCGCTATATTATTTTATTCAAAATTGATATTAGCAGAGGAATCCTACTTGAATTATTATCCCCAAAAAAAGAGTATCGTTGTATTGAATTATCCATTGCCAATACACACAATTGTGGTAAAAAGGGAAATCAGTTCGCCAATCCGAATGGTTTATAGCGGAGTGGTTCATCCGCTACGCGGAATATGGGAAATGCTTGAACTGGTTCAACGAATTAATGAATTGGGTACTGAAGTTACGCTGGATCTGGTTGGAGAAGTGCGCCCACCAGCTCTTGAAATAGAAATAAAGCAATTCATATTGGAATATGATTTAACACAAAAGGTTTTTATTCACGGTAACGTTGATTTTAATGAAGTCCGAAACTTTTTAGAAAAAACCGATATTGGGTTGGCTCTTTTGAAACCGATCCCCAATTACAGGGAATCTCTGCCTACCAAGATATTTGAGTATATGCAACAGGGTTTGCCAGTGATAACTAATGATTTTCCCCTTTATAAAAAATATATTGAAGTTACGAATACCGGTATTTGTGTTAATTTAGACGATCCGAAACAGGTACTTGAAACGGTGATACAATTATTGGAGTCGCCACAAAAATTGCAGGAAATGTCGGAGAATGGACCCAAGGTAATCGAAAACAACTTTAATTGGAAGTCACAAGAGGAAAAACTGTTGAAATTATATAGTAAGTTTTAAAGTCAGAAGTCGGAAGACCGAAGTCGGAAGTGAGAAGACCGAAGGTTGAAATCAGAAGTTAGAAATTGATTCAAAACTCTAACATCTAACATCAAAACTCTAACATCTAACATCAAAACTCTAATATCTAAACTCTAAAAAAAAAGTGGGAGTAACCGTTGTCATACCATGCCTGAACGAAGAATACTACATCACGGATTGTCTCGATTCCATAATATACAATGGATTTCCATTAAACGATTTAGAAATATTGGTGGTGGATGGCGGAAGTTCTGATAATACTTTACCAATCATTGTTGAGTACCGGTTACGGTATCCATTTATAAAATTGATTGAGAACAAAAAGAGAAAAACACCCTATGCCTTGAATTTGGGAATTCAACAAGCAAGTTTCGAAACAGTATTAATTGCTGGAGCCCATGCAATTTATCCGAAAGGCTATTTAAACGATCTGTATGAAAAGTTGGCTCACCCCGATATTGATGTTATTGGGGGTGCTATCGAAACAAAACTAAAGATAGATTCACCCAAAACAAGAGCCATTCAATTTGTACTTACCCACCGTTTTGGTGTGGGAAATTCAATTTTTAGGATTGGGGCCACTGATTTGCAAAAAGTGGATACCGTCCCTTTTGGGCTTTACAAAAAAGAGTTGTTCCAAAAGGTGGGTATGTATAACGAAGCACTCATCAGGAATCACGATATGGAACTTTCGAGACGTATTTTGGCCGCCGGTTATTCCATTTGGTTAGATCCAACCCTTAATGTGACCTATTTTGCCCGTGAAAGCTATCTTGCATTGGCTAAAAACCAATATGGGAATGGTTTTTGGAATGTTAAAACCTTACGAATTACCAAGCGGTTTTCCTCTTTGAGTCTTCGGCATTATATACCGTTGATCTTCGTTTTATCGATTCTTATTCCTTTGATGGCTGGTATATTCATCCATTTCCTGTTTTATTTTTTTGCTTTGATTTCATTAGTTTCCTATTTTAGTGCAATCGGTTTAATTGCTTTCAAAAATCTCCATAAAGTGAATCCAATCCATTTAATAGGGTCGTTTCTGATATTGCACTTCTCCTATGGGTTAGGTTCTTTGATGGGTTTCTTTTCAATTTGCAACTCAAATAAGTAGTTTATGAAATGGATTCGCCGATATATTGAATTGTTGCAAGCGCAAGGTATTGGCTATTTGCGTTTTGGAAATATAGTTTTGCGCGAATATGGCCAAATAATTATCCCCATAGGTCCGGTAATCCAGGAAAAGCCATCAGTGCCCATTGATGAGAAGAAACTATTTCGAGAACTGAATGGAAAATTAGCTTGGTGGAGTTATCCCAAAGAAAACCTTGGAAACAACGGTTGGTATGCAGTTATTAAAACGGAAGCTACCGAGCTATCTGATTATAAAAGTGCCAATATCCGGAATCAGATTAAAAAAGGATTATTGAACAATATTGTAAAGAAAATTTCATCGGATTTTTTAATGGAGCATGGCTACTCAGTTTATAAAAAAGCATTAGAGGGCTATGGGAAAAAAGAGTGTAAGTCAGAAATAATCTATCAATCGGAATTGTCAAAATATAGCGGTTTTGAGGATATTATCCATTTCTGGGGAATTTTCCATAACAATGTATTAATTGGTTATTCGGTGGTTTATACTTACGATAAAAAAGAAGCCAATATTTCAGAAATCCGGATCAATCCCGGTTTTAATAAAACCTATCCATTGTATGCTTTAATTCATAGTTTATCAACGGAATACCTTGCAAAAAATAGATTTCAATACATCAGCGATGGATATCGGAATATTTTGCATCCCACTAACATACAGGAGCTCTTGATTCAAAAATTTGGATTTGTTAAAGAGCCCTTGTTCTTAGAGTTGGGGATAAGAAAATCGTTTATTTGGGCAGTAAACCTATTTTTTATGATTCGGTTTTTACCGGTGTTTCCCATAACCATCAAAAGTGTATTTAAACTTTTAACCATAATAAAGCAACAAAAAAAGGCTACCGATTTGAGATAGCCTTTTAAAAATATTTTACGGAAATTATTTAGTCATAAATTTGTAGATAGTTATTCCATACCTATAAGCAACGCTAGCTATTGATCCTAGTATAAAGAATAAAATAAAGAACTTAATTAGACCTTTATTTTCTGTTGATTGGTTTACAGGATTATTAACTACGGCAAATTTTGTAATAAACTGAAATGGTTGTGTCTTAAGCTCTAGCTCTGAGAAATCATTATTTATCTGTTCATTTATTCCGATAGTTTCTGTATGCAAAAGTCTTGTGGGAACATCCTTATCATCACTTGTGCGCACTAACAATTCTCCCAGTTTTAAAACACCTCCTTGAGACTTGAGCCGTTCTTTTTCTTTTTGAAAGTATTCATATCCTTTTAAACTGTCAAGCATAATAAGTTCAGAACTAAGTCGTTTAATGGAACGATTTAAGTTTTCTTTTTTAACATTTACAATTTGTTCAATTTGAGGATATGAATTTAAATATTTCTCCAATGCAATTTGAACATTAGTAGAAATCTCAGGGTTATAGGTAAGAAGTTCAACGGTAAAACGGCTGGTAATTCTTACGGACTTAGTAATAGTGTCTGGTTGAAAAGCATTTTTATAATCAACATAATCGGGTATGCCATCACTGTTTTTATCAATCAACCAAAATGCTTCCAAATCTTTTAATTCAGCAGCTTCCTTAATAGTAATACCAAGCACATTACTTATGGCAATGGAATCCTTGTTTTTGGAAAGTGTATGTATGTTGTTAATATAATCTATTAAATTCGCATTTGGTATGGTAAATGACTCAATGTAAGCTACTGATCTATAATATTCTTTTTGTGATTTGTAATAAAACTTAGAAATAACAATGCCAATTATTAAAAAGCCAATTATTATTAACGCATTTCTAAAATAGAATTTTGTTATGGAAACTATAATATTAAATAATCCAACAAATAATTGGCCAATCTTTGAGAATCCATTTTGAATGCTGTTTCCAATTCTTGAAAACACATCAATTAAATCAATCTCCTGTGGTGTTTCTTTCTTTTCTGTCATACGTATAAAATTATTTTTGGTCAAAAATATAAAATTTTATTTAAAGAACGATAATTATTTGCTTTGGTTAAATCACCTCTGTTTTCATAAAATTCAACCAAGCTGTTTAATAAATGGGTAATGGTTTCTTTGTTGGTACAGGGCTGAAAATAAGTTTTTTTATTCTCTAATTTTTGTTGTTTTATAAACAATTCAATCTCTTTTTTCCCAAACACAACTCCTTTGTTAAATGGATTAATATAGAACAGCACACCTTGGGTGGCATCGTCATAAATGGAGGGTATTAAAGGGTCTTTGTAGCAGAGAATAAAATTTTTGGGTAAGGCTACGCCTGAAACAGGTATGTTTAATTGCTGACAGATTCCTGCGTATAGAATAGCCAATGCAATGGGTGAACCTTTTTTTGTTTCTAATAACTGATTTATGAAATTACTATGTGGCGTATTTTGAAACGTGTTGTTTCGTGAAAATCCGTGAACCTCAAAAAAAATATGATTCACTATTTTAATTTTTTCGAGAGCCGTTAAGTTATCATTAATTTCAATCCATACATCCTGTTTAATTTTATCTATCGCCTGACGTGTTTCTTCAAAATTTAATTCAGGATACTGAAAATTAGCAATTAAAATAGCACCTGAAATCAAATCATGAGGGCTTTTTTCCCATCGAATCAGTTTGTTTTTAATTTCATTAAAATGAATATCCTGAATGATGTTTTCAATCCGGGTTTGAAATAAATTATCCAAGGAGTTTTCCCAAGCTCTTTCTAAATGGGGTATGGCTTGGGTGCCCATTTGATTTAATTTGATCCGGATGGCTTGAAAAATTGTATCATTCGGATCGTCCAAAAGTTTAATTAATGATTCTATTTCGTGAGGGTCCATAAAATCTAAGCTGTTACTCGTTGCAGAATTTTTAAAATTAACTCTTTTATTACAGGTTTATAATCGTTGCTAAATTCTTTGCGCATCCGATTTGCAATAATACAACAAACAGTTACCGCATCATGCTCCATTAGTTTCGATAAACCATAAATAGCGGAACATTCCATTTCATAATTGGTAATTTTCAAACCTTGGGCAGTAAAGGATGAAATTTTATCATTTATTAATGCATCTTGAATGGGTAGCCGAAGCACTCTTCCTTGAGGACCATAAAAGCCTGGTGCTGAAATAGTGATGCCTTTCCGCATATCGAATCCTATTTTATTCAGTAATCTGTTGGAACAGTCAACAAAATAGGGTGCTGTAAGTTGAGGATTCCATTGAAGGTGATTTTTAAAATTGGCCTCCATTTCATGGTGGGTAATTTTATTGCGACCAGCATAAAAATTTAACAACCCATCAAAACCAATGGCTATTTCCGATATAACGGGCGTATCAACCGGAATGTCTTCTTGCAGCGCTCCGGATGTTCCGATCCGTATTAAATTCAATTTTTTCTTCTCCGATTTTTCAAAGCGGGTAGTTAAGTCAATATTAACCAATGCATCCAGCTCATTAACCACTATATCAATGTTATCAGTACCAATTCCTGTAGAAACAACAGAAATCCGCTTGCCATTAAATGTACCTGTGTGAGTAATAAATTCCCGGTTTTGTTTTTTTAATTCAATAGATTCAAAAAATGAGGATACCACTTCAACCCTATCTTGATCCCCGACCAAAATAATGGTATCGGCAATGTCTTCAGGTTTTAGATGCAGGTGAAAAATGCTGCCATCGTGGTTAATGATTAATTCAGATTCCGGGATTCTTCGCATGGGGTAGTTTCTTTATTGTTAATTGGGTAATAAAATAATAAGTTTTTACGCTTCTTCGTGTAATAATAATTTTAATTTTGTAATGAAGAACCTCAAAAATAGAAAAAAAATATGGATGCAACAACCAATCACATACTAGTACCTGTGGACTATTCCGATAAATCGGTTTTTGGTTTACAAATGGCGGCTAAGCTTTTAAAATTATTAGGAGGAAAAGTAACTGTTATTAATGTAGTTAAAGGGGTCGATCCTATTTGGTCTGACTTTTTTACCGATCAAGAAAGAGAAATATGGTTAAGTAAATTAACCAGTCATTTAAAACAATTTGCCGGTAAATATATTGATGCCACAAAATTTGAGATGAATTGTGTGGTAGTAAAGGGAAAGCTTTGCGATACCATTCTCAAAACAGCCGACGAAATTAATGCCTCATTAATAGTGATGGGTACCAGTACCCTTGATAATATAAAGAAATGGATAATTGGTACCAATGCCTTGCGAATTGTAACTGAGGCTAAATGCCCCGTAATTACACTTAAACAAGCTCCTTCAATAGATGCCATAAAAAGAATTATTTTGCCGATGGATCTTTCAAAAGAAAGTCGCGAAAAGGCAGTAAAAGCAGTGCAATGGGCCAAAATGTTTGGAGCCGAAATCCATGTAATTTCAGCTTATTCAACCAATGATGAAGGTGTTTTTTCAAAACTACAAAACCAACAAAAGCAAGTGGTTAAATTTATTGAAGATCATCAGGTACGGTGTATTTCGCATTTATTGAAAGTGAACGATACCGTAGATGGAATTTTGGATTATGTGGTAAAAAATCAATGTGATATAATGGTTATTACCACACATCAACAATTGGAAATTGTAAATTCCTTTTTAGGTTCATTTGCAAAAAGCATGATGCGAGGGGCTAACATTCCAATTTTTAGCTTGGTGCCAACCATAAAACACAATCTGATATTTAAAATGCCAGCAACGTAATTATAATGTGAGAAATGAGATTTGAGATGCAAGATATGAGATTAGAAATTTGAGAATAGAAATTGCAAATGTTGATACAGGAGTTTGGATACTAACTAACCCGCTTTATTCATACCTGAGCACAGCGAAAGGTGTGAATGTGCGATGGGTATTGGGTTGCAAAGCGGAAAACCCCGATTTAACTATTACCAAAATTGGGAGTTTTTATTTTCCCAATTTTGTGGAATAGCTTAATCGTCAGGATTATTCATGAATAATCCGGGCTAACTTATCACTTCTTACTAATCACTTCAAATTTATAGCATTGGTATTTTCTCTTTCAAAAATTTGCCGGTAAACGAAGTTTCGCAGTGTATAATGTCTTCAGGGATTCCTTCAAAAACTAGGTTGCCACCATTTTTTCCGCCTACTGGTCCCAAATCAATGATCCAGTCGGCATTTTTTATTATCTCCGAATTGTGTTCAATTATTAGAATGGAATTGCCTTTTTGAATCAGCGCATTGAAGGAATTTAGCAAATTGTTAATGTCGTGAAAATGCAATCCGGTGGTTGGTTCATCAAAAATAAACAACATGGGTTGATCATCGCGCTCCCGGCCCAAAAATGAAGCCAATTTAATTCGTTGGCTTTCACCACCGCTTAACGTACTCGACGATTGTCCCAGCTTCACGTATCCCAAACCTACATCAACCAATGGTTGCAAACGTTTAATAATTTTTTGGGTCAAAGGAATCGGTTTTTCATTAAAGAATTCCATGGATTCTGCCACAGTAAGATCCAAAATATCAAAAATGTTTTTCTTTTGAAAGGTAATATCCAATACATCTTGTTTAAAGCGGTGGCCTTTGCAACTTTCGCATTCCAATTCAATATCGGCCATAAATTGCATTTCCACTTTAATGGTTCCTTCCCCTTGGCATTCTTCGCAGCGGCCTCCATCCACATTGAACGAAAAATGTGAAGGGGTAAATCCCATCAGTTTAGCTGCTTTTTGTTCTGAAAACAATTTTCGTATCTCATCATAAGCTTTGATGTAGGTAACAGGGTTGGAACGCGAGGATTTGCCAATGGGATTCTGATCAACAAACTCCACATCAGCCATTAGATTCAAATCGCCGGAAAGCTTATCAAAATGGCCTGATTCATCGCTATGACCACCATACCTTTTTTTTAATGCAGTATAGAATACTTTATTAATTAATGATGATTTACCCGAACCAGATACTCCCGTGACAACAGTCATAACATTCAATGGAAATTTTACTGTAAGGTTTTTTAGATTATTTTCACGTGCCCCTTCAATGCATATATAATTATTCCATTTCCGGCGCATTTTTGGAACTGGAATCGTAAGTTCACCAGTCAGATATTTTGTAGTCAAGCTGTTTTTACTTTCAAACAATTGTTGGTGATTGCCTTGAAATACAACTTCTCCACCCAATCTTCCTGCTAAAGGCCCAATATCAATTATTTCGTCAGCAGAACGGATAATAGCTTCATCGTGTTCTACCACAACTACCGTATTTCCCAATTGTTGCAAATTACGAAGTACTTTAATAAGCAATTCCGTATCTTTTGAATGCAAACCGATACTTGGCTCGTCTAAAATGTATAAAGAACCGACCAAACTGCTTCCAAGTGATGTTGCCAGATTAATCCGCTGCGATTCACCACCTGATAGGGTAGAGGATAGCCGATTTAAACTTAGATAACTAAGCCCTACATCCAATAGAAACTGAATCCGGCTTTTAATTTCAAGAAAAAGCCGTTCGGCAATTTTTTTATCGTGAACATCTAATTCAACCGTTGAAATAAATTGGGACAATTCATCAATTGGCAGAATTACCAGTTCCGAAATAGATTTTCCTCCAATTTTAACATAATCGGTTTCCTTTTTTAACCGTGCTCCTTTGCAATCGGGACAAGTGGTGCGGCCACGATACCTTGAAAGCATGACCCGATATTGTATTTTGTAGCTGTTTTCTTCCAGATGAACAAAAAACTGGTTCAATCCTTCAAAATGACGGTTGCCTTTCCACAACAATTCTTTTTCATAATCGGTTAATTGACTGATAGGTTTGTGAATAGGAAAATTAAACTTATCGGCATTATAAACCAATTTGTCTTTCCATTCGGTCATTTTTTCTCCTCTCCAGCAAGCAATAGCTTCTTCGTAAATGGAAAGGCTTTTATTGGGAATTACTAAATCCTCATCAATGCCAATAGTCATACCGAACCCTTCGCAGCGCGGGCAGGCTCCCAATGGATTGTTAAAACTGAATAAATGCACTGATGGTTCATCAAACATAATTCCATCGGCTTCATATTGGTTTGAAAAAACCTGATCGCTAAATGACTCATTCTGAAAAACCCGGACCAAGCAAGTTCCGTGCCCTTCAAAGAATGCAGTTTGGGCTGAATCAGTGATACGACTGATGGTATCTTGTTCTGCATCAATTGCTACACGGTCGATCACAATGTTTATTTCGCCTTTGAATTTTTCTTTCGTAAAATCCTCAATTTTAATTATCTCATTATTTATTTCAATTCTTGAAAAACCTTGTTGTTTCAAAATTTCAAGCGATTGCTGCAAAGGACGATTCGTGCCGTTGTTTAATGGTGCCAATATCAGTGCTTTGGTTCCTTGGGGGAAAGCCGTCAAGTAATCCACCACATCATCAGCATGTTGTTTTTTTACCAAATTACCGGAAACGGGAGAAAAGGTTTTACCAATTCGGGCATACAGAAGTTTCAAATAATCATAAATTTCAGTAGAGGTTCCAACGGTAGAGCGCGGATTGCGTGTATTCACTTTTTGTTCAATTGCAATTGCAGGTGGTATTCCTTTAATAAAATCAACTTCAGGCTTGTTAACTCTTCCTAAAAACTGACGGGCATACGACGACAAGCTTTCAACATAACGACGTTGCCCTTCAGCATACAACGTATCAAAAGCTAACGATGATTTGCCACTGCCTGAAAGACCGGTAATTACAATCAACTTATCCAAGGGAATTTTTAGTGATATGTTTTTTAAGTTGTGAACTCTGGCAGCCTTAATATCAATATACTTTTGAGTCTTCAAATTTTCTGTCATTGGAATTTACTATAAATAGAAAATAAACTGAAACTGCATTTGGATGCTTTGGTCAATAAAAAACCATTTTTTGCAAAGATTGTTTAATTTTTTCCGATGCGGTTTAGGATTGGTAAATTTTTTTAATATA
This sequence comes from Rikenella microfusus, assembly GCA_020719105.1. GTDB lineage: Bacteria > Bacteroidota > Bacteroidia > Bacteroidales > SZUA-534 > GWE2-40-63. The sequence goes on along the minus strand of DYQV01000022.1, from coordinate 866 downwards.
TTTGCTTTTCTTAAATGTTAAACCTAAAAAAATCAGGAGGATTGCTTATCGAAACATAATTACATCTAACAATTAACTAAGGAGGTAATTATGAGTATTCATAATCATGATGATTATGATTTGATTAAGCAATATCTTGGTGGACAATCATCCAGCCTTGAAATCTTAATAAATCGTCACAAAAACAAAGTTTTTTCTTATATTTTTATGGTTGTTAAAAACCGTGAATTAGCTGAAGATATCTTTCAAGATACCTTTATTAAGGTAATTCGCTCTTTACAATCGGGAACTTATAAAGAAGAAGGGCGCTTTGTTTCATGGGTCATGCGAATTGCCCATAACCTAATCATCGATTATTATCGAAAGGAAAAGCATTTGAAAACGGTATCCAATGATAGTACAGAGGTTCCTCTTTTCAACTCGGCAAAATTTTCTGAACTAACTATTGAAGAATCGTTAGTTATTGATCAAGTGCATCACGATGTAAAAAAATTGGTGGAGCAGTTACCCGAGGAACAAAAAGAGGTGATGGTGCTCCGGTTTTACTATGATATGAGTTTTAAAGAAATAGCCGAACATACCAATGTAAGCATTAATACTGCCTTGGGGCGTATGCGATATGCAATTTTAAACCTGCGGAAGCTAATGGAAAAATCGAATGTCGATTTAGCGATAAACTAATTTATAGGGCGGATTTCCTGTTTGCTTTTTTTTTGATGATAATTATCGATTCATTGTTTCAATTAATTCATGATTTCTGGTGTCAGGGCTAATATTTTGTATCACTGCTAACCGGCAAAATCTTATGAGATTCTGAGCCTTACGAAGTGAAGCGAAGAATCTCATATCATATTTTAATATTAGTC
>DYQV01000296.1:2068-3988 GCA_020719105.1 Rikenella microfusus | reverse complement strand
ATTGGGAGTTTTTATTTTCCCACTTTTGAGGTGTAGCTTAATCGTCAGGATTATTCTTGAATAATCCGGGTTAGGTTCCTGTTTTCAATAAGTCAAACCCTCACTTTCGGAATCAAGGTAGAATATAAAACAATTATATCGGTTCTGAAGCCAACCGGCCATCCAATTCCAGTTGATCAGCAATAGTGGCCATTCCCTCAATGGTTAAAGCAATAATTTGGGTGAGTTCCATTCCCATCATTTCAGCTCCTTTTTCAATAATCGATCGGTCAATTTTTGCTGCAAATCGCTTATCAGTCCACTTACTTTTTACCGACTTTGGTTGCATATCAAGGATGCTTTTAGTGGGCCGAATCAAAGCTGATGTGGTAACCAATCCGGTGAGTTCGTCAATGGTAAATAGTGTTCTTTCAAGCAGTGATTCTGGTTTATGTTCGGAACAAATTTCCCAGGCATGGCTTAATACAGCCCGGATATACTCTTCGGGCCATTCGTTGGAGCGAAGTATTTTTTCAGTCATAATGCAATGCTGCTCCGGGAATTTTTCATAATCCAAATCGTGTATTAACCCAACAATCCCCCACTTTTCAACATCTTCGGAAAAGTGTTTGGCAAAATGCCTCATGGTTGCTTCTACGGCTAAACCATGTTTTATGAGACCGGGTGTTTGGTTGTACTCCAAAAGCAATTGGTAGGCTATTTCTCGGGTAGGGATCATGTCCAAATTAGATTTATAAAACACAAGCCTTATTTAAGAATTTTTCCCAAAATCCCATCCAGTTCTTCGGCTTGAACGCCTCTTTTTATAATGGTTCCATCGCGATTTATTAACATGGCATGAGGAATGGAATTTACACCATAAAGTTTTCCAACCGGATTTGCCCAACCCTCTAAAGTGGAAACCTGGGACCAGGTTAGGCCATCCGCTTCGATAGCGGCCAGCCACTTTTCACGGTTGTTATCCATGGATACTCCTAACACAGTAAACCCTTTGCTGTTGTACTTTTTAAACATAGCAACCACCGTTGGATTAGCTCTGCGGCAAGGCCCACACCACGATGCCCAGAAATCAACCAAAACCACTTTTCCCTTAAAGTCGGAAAGATTAATTGGGTTTCCATCTTTATCGTTTTGGGTAAAATCAGGAGCAGCCATACCAGGTTGTAGTGTATTTAAGAGTTCGACCCGTTTTTTTAAACTTACAGTATATTGGTAGTTATCCAGTTCAGGACTTAAAATAGTTGTCAGCTCTTCTAATTCGGGTAGTTCAATGTAATAAATAATTTCCCGTTGAATAATAAATGGAGCCAATACCGAAGCCGGATTATTTTTTACATACTGTTTGCTAATTTCTATGCCAGCCATATCCAAAGAATCTAATTTAGCTGCCAGCTTTGATTTTATTGCATCGTCGGTTGCTTCTTTATAAGCTTTGTAAATTTCCTCCAATTGGCTATCAAAAACTTTCTTCAAATCATGATAGGCTTCGTATTGCAATTGCACTGCAGAACCTGCTATGGTAGCGCTGTTTAAGCTGTCAATGCTTCCAATAATGGTTATTTCAGAATTTTCTACAAAAAGGCCAATATAATCTTTCAATTCTCCTAGTTGGATGTAATAATAATCGGGGAAATCAACCTTGCCATCAAAAGTGAATTCACCACCGAGAATGTCAGTGGAATCAACAACAGTCAATTTACCTTCTTGATATAATTTTAAATAAGCTTTTTCGGGAGTATCGCCTGAAATGGTTCCATTAAGGGTAAACTGTTCTTCTTTAGGGGTTATGCAGGCTGCTAAGGTTAGCAAAATAATAGGTAAAAGTTTTTTCATATTTTAGTTGTTAGTTGGTACTTTGTTGCTGGTTACTGGTAGCTGGTTTCTAATTTCTATTCTCTATTCTCTATTCTCTATTCTCTA
>DYQV01000296.1:0-1968 GCA_020719105.1 Rikenella microfusus | reverse complement strand
TCTATTCTCTATTCTCTATTCTCTATTCTCTAATCTCACATCTCATAATCTCACATCTCATAATCTCACATCTCATAATCTATTTAAATTAATGCACATCTATTCCATGAATCATGTATAATAAATGGTCGAGGGTTAAAAATATTTCCTGTAAGTATTCTTTAACGGCTTGTGGGCTCCCTGGTAAGGTGTAAACCAATGTTTGGTTCATGGTACCGGCAATACCTAGGCTAAGGAGTGCCTTGGGGTTTTGTGCCCCGTATTTTAACCGGATCATTTCCATTATTCCTGGAATTTCCTTATCAATATGTTCCGAAACCGTCTCCACGGTAATATCGCGTTGACCAATGCCCGTTCCGCCCGTGGTTATTAAAACATCGGTATGGGCACTTTTGCATTCTTCAAGAATCAGCGAAAGTTCATCGGCATTATCAGGAATAATCGTACTGGTAACTTGTGCTTTTTTGTTGTTAATTTCAAAATAGTCCGTCACCAATTTAACTATGGTTGGTCCACTTTTGTCTTCATAAACACCCCGATGGGCTCGGTCGCTCAGTGTAACTACCCTGATGGTGAATATTTTGGGTATATGTGTAAGGTTTTGCCCTAAGTAAAAGGTTAAAAAGTTTGCCGGCAAACACAATACGGCATTTAGTTCCTCTATCTTGATTAGTTTCAGTACGTGTAGGTCATTTTCACTGCCTGTAAGGGTATCAAAGGCATTGAAAGGCTCTTTGGTAAAAGCATCTATTACCAATATGGTACCTACTGAGGTGCCTTTTGTAAACAATTTCAACATTTCTTCGTCGGGAAGCTGGTTTTCAAAAATCAGCACTTGGTTCGAGACTTTGTTGGGTGATGTTGAGGTGTCATCTACTTCCACGTGTTGTTTGTGGCTGGTAATTCGGAAAATGGATAGAATTTTCAAGTGATAAAAGTTTAAGTTTTACACTAGGAACGTTTTATATATTCTATTTGGTCGTTAGGACTTATTGAACCCCCTTTAATTACTTTACAGAAAATACCTTCTTTTGGCATTACACAGCTCCCAACAATTTGAAAAATCTGACATCCATCGCCGTGACATTTTTTTCCAATTTGGGTTACTTCCAGTTCCGTTTCTCCAATTAGGAATCGGTCTCCTGGAAGTGTCTCGTATAAAACAATTCCCTGGGTGGTAATGTTTTCGGCAAATTCTCCGTATTCCATACTGCGTCCCAATTTTTTTTCAAACTTGTGGATGCTTTCAATAGCCAATAAACTTACTTGCCTATGCCAATCTCCTGCGTGCGCATCATTCTCAACACCCAATTGATTCAGGGTTATTGCTTTCCGGGGAGTTTTTATAGTACCTTTTTTCTCAGAAATATTTACCGAAATAACCTTACAGATAGCACTCATTAAAAAGAGGTTTAGTATTTTATGTAATTGAACGGAAACCTTACCATTTTTGAAAAACCAACACCGGCTTCGTACATATCTTCATCTTCTTCGTGAAAATACCAATTTATTATTAATGGTTTTCCTTGACGGGCTATTTCTTTAAATGAATCCATAATATCAAGCAGCGATTTTGTGGACGAAGTGTTGAAATACTTCATCTTAAAATTTACAATGGTTTCTTTATTCGGTTGTTTCACATATTCGGCTATCCATGCAAAAATGGGTTCATAAAACTTTTTGGTGTTTTCAGGGATTGAAGTTCCTGTAAACCAATACCTGTTTTGTTGATTATCCAGAATCACTTGTGGTGTATCTTGCGTTTCGTCGATGATTAATGGGAGCATAATTAGTGTTGTTAGTTAAAGTTACTAATATAGCGTTTTATTGTATTAGCTGTGATATTAGTTTGTTGAAATTTAGGTATTTTTTTTGTTTAATCGCTAGTTGGGTTGTTTAGTGCGTGTAACAATATTTGGTTCTATAACGTTTTGAGTGGGTAAATAAAAAAGGCATATTGTCGAAAAC
>DYQV01000295.1 GCA_020719105.1 Rikenella microfusus | reverse complement strand
AGGCGCTTCGTTTTACTTTAATTGGAGCTTGTAGCTTATAAGTTTAAGTATTATAAAGCTACTATCTTTGGGGCTTAGTTTTTAGAACTTTGGTTTCGTCATTTCCAGTAATTCCAGACTTCGCAAAAATTCATTGTGTAAGGAAGCCTGAATGGTGGTTTGAACTTGGGTAATTGGGTGTATAAAGCTTATTTCATGGGCATGTAAAAGCATGGTATCCATATTCCATCGTTCTTTGAACATGCGGTTTTGTTTGTTGCAACCATGGGGACGGTCACCAATAATGGGATGGTAAATATGGGCAAAATGTTTCCGAATTTGGTGCATGCGTCCTGTTTCAGGTTTTACTTCTACTAATGAATACCGTGAACTTTGAAACTTACCCAATGGAACCGGTATTTCAGATCGATGCAACGTGGCATAATTCGTAACAGCTTCTTTTTGGGTTCCTACTTCATTTTCCAAAGGATAATCAATAATTCCTGCATCATTGGTAAAACCGCGAACTACCGCAAAATATTTTTTTGAAACCCTGTTTTCAGAAAATTGCTGGTTCATTTGCGAATTTATTTCCGGGCTGAGTGCAAAAAGCAATACACCTCCGGTTTTTCGGTCGAGACGGTGAACCGGGAATACATGTTGTCCGATTTGGTTCCGTAATTCCTGAACGGCAAAAACTTTGGCTTCGTCGGCATACTTTGAGCGGTGTACCAACAAACCGTGCGGTTTATTAATGGCAACAAGATAGGAATCCTGATATATTATTTCGAGCATCATGGTTCAAAAATAGATGAAAACCCGACAAATAAAGCAGGATTCAAACAAAAAGCTTAAATTTTTATAAAGGGGTTAGCTGAAATGGTCTTTTAGCTTTTTAGCATACCGTCGGCTGATAACTACTTCATCTTTAATGTCTTTAAGCTTTACCCGGAAGGAATAATTAAACCATTTATCTACTTTTTCAATATAGTCGGTATTGATAATAGAATTCCGGTGTACCCTGGAAAAATGTGTTGAAGGCAACCTATCTTCCCACTCCTTCATCGGCTTGGTCACCAATCCCTTGTGGCCGTCATTACAAGTTATATAGGTATAATCGCCTTCTGCATGAATCAAAACAATGGAATTTATTTTAAGAAATTGTACTTTAGTTCCAAGGGTAGTAAAAAGGCGGTCGTCGTAATTCAGGGGAGTATAATTTTTAGGGATTGCCTCTTCCGGAACTTCGAAACGTGATAGTGTTTTCTTTAACCGCTCATGCGAAACAGGTTTCATTAAATAATCGAGCGCATTTATTTCAAAAGCTCGGAGTGCATATTCATCATAGGCCGTTACAAATACAATCTTACCAGCAAAGTCAATTTGATCCATCAAATCGAAACCGGTTTGGCCGGGCATTTGAATGTCGAGAAATACCAGATCGGGACTCAACGATTCAATGGCTTTAATAGCCGATGGCACATCCTGAGCCTCTCCTACCAGTTCTACTTCGGGATATTCGGCCAACATGCTGGCTAAATCTTTTCGAGCCAACCGTTCGTCGTCAACAATCAGAACTTTTATTTTTGAATCAGCCATACAAATATGCTTCTTTGATTTCAATTCGTATGCAGCAATGGGTTTCGCTTTTTATTACCTCCATCCGGTAATTTTCGTGATAGGCATTTTTCAAGCGCTTCTCCACGTTTTTTAATCCAATACCGGCTCCACCAGTATTGGCTATCTCATGGCTCCGATCTATCCATTGGCCCGAATTGCATACTTCTATTAAAAGCCCAAACCCGGTTTTTTGAGTGGTTATACTAATCTTTAATGGCATTGGGCTTGTTTTCATACCATATTTAACCGCATTTTCTACCAAAGGGTGTAACAAAAAGCTAAGAATTTGGCAGTTCTGGGTATTATTGGCAATGTGGTATTCAATTTCCAGTTTTTCTTCGAAACGTTTTTTTTCGATGGAAAAATAGTGTTTCACCGCTTCCAATTCACCCATGAGGGTTACAAATACGGCATCTTTATGGAGCAGCGAATAACGCAGGAATTCCGACAATTCCGTGATCATTTCTTTTGCGTGATTTTGGTTTTCGTCAACCAACGCCCGAATTGAATTCAGGGAATTAAATAAAAAATGGGGGTTCAATTGGTATCGCAGCATTTCCATCTGTGCTTTTTGTGCCATCATTTCTGCTTCGCGGGCATGTTGCTTCTCGTTTTGCCAATCGAGGGCATATTTAACTCCAAAATATAACGAACTCCATGCGGTAAGCAATATGGCATAAATCAAACTATATCGTAGCATTTGTTTAAAAACAATCCGTTGTTTAAGTATTTCGGTTCCATTTGGCCAAAAAAAATGACTTACATACATATCTATATAGGTCCAACAAAGAGTTGCTAGTGCAGAACCTATAATAATTACTATAGGCAACCATTGTAATCGCTCAATCCTTGAATAAAGATAGCCATAAGGGTACCGTAACAACGAAGTTATGGTAAATCCTAAGATGTAGGTTAACGTGTATAACATCAAATCCTCCGTATTCCATTTCTTGAATAGGGTAGCAATAGCGGTATAAATAATGTAATACGATACCCACCCGATGATTTGCAAAATCCAGAATAACTTGCTGGTGGTTAGTTTAAACATGGCTTTCAATTTTCTATCACAATATTACAACATCTTTCAGTTATTTTAAACCAAAATCAGACGAGCGGTTAAATAGTCCGTTGAGCGGTTGAGTTTCTTTAATCGGCAGAGGGATTTTGCAAAAATGATTAATGATAATGCATCGCCACTTAACGGAAAATACAACCGCTTATCGAAAATAGCTTTTCCAAAAGAAAAATGTTAATGAAATTTGGTGTATAATATTAATTTTTAAAACACCCGTTATGAATTCACTTTATTTGATACTTATAGGGATAAGCTTTACTGCGGGAGTTTTGGTTACATCGATGGGTGATGAAAGCAATGCCAAAATAAAGCCCGTGTGTGAGGACAAAAAAACCAAAATTGAAGACGATTTAAAAGTGGTTGCAAAAAAAGATAATAACTCAGAACCGTGGTTTACCTCTAAAAATAAATAAACCAATAAATAGTGTTTATAAACCAGTAAAATACTCTTAAAACCACTTTTGGTTTAATCAATGTCAGTCCCGGATGGCTTTATCCGGGATTTTTTTTATAGAAGGATTGGAATTGATAAACTGAAATATTTGACACCACTTTAATAGGTTGGCTTGGTTTTACTGTTTCTTACGGCAAATGTTCCTATTCCTGTAAGGATAGTGATAAACCCCACCAGAAATAGTATCCAGGGATATTGAGTTGGAATAAACTGTATGGCATACGCAAGAATATTTTCATTTACCACAAATAGTTCTCTTACTGGAAACTCCTGAAGCATATATTTTGAATATTCCCATGTAAAAGAAAGAATTATAATAAGTGATCCGGATACTAACAGCGTCCATTCTTTCCCAGTAATTATTGTCTGGTTATCTCTATCGGTAAAATAGGAAATCGCCAGACTTAGCCCAATCATGGCAGCGGAAAGCAGAACCGGAGCAATTACAGGTCCTACCCAAGTAGTTGGCAGCAAAAATAGGACATCCCAGGTTAGCCATGTTTCAGGCCATTGAATCAATAATTTCAAGAAAATGTAATAGAAAATGTCCCATATAGCAAAGCTATAAATGAAAAAGCCGAATTTTTCCATTTTGGTCCTACCGGCCAAAACTCCAATTGATACAAGCATCATAAGAGTAGCAGCTTCGCGTAATAGTTCGGTAAGGGCAATGGAAGAGCTCATCCTTTTCAATGGAAAAACAAATCCATCGGGATAATACAATTCCCTTAAATAGATTACTACAGCACTTTCAAGCAAGCCCATGGCAATACTGAAAATGGTGACCCAAAGTATTTTTTTGATGGTGTTGCTATTCATACAAGCCAAAATTGTTCTTAACCCGCTTTATTCATACCTGAGCACAGCGAAAGGTGTGAATGTGCGATG
>DYQV01000021.1 GCA_020719105.1 Rikenella microfusus | reverse complement strand
AATTTTGAGGAATAGCTTAATCGTCAGGATTATTCATGAATAATCCGGGTTAATTGCCTGAAACGCCTCCCCAAATTCCTTCATGGTATTAAACCAATCATAATTAAGTGGATTCATTGAAACCACTCGTCCATTTATCTGTTCAGCAATGGTTCTTGCTTGGGCATCACTAAATTCCTTTTGTACAAAAATAAACCGGATCTCATTTTTATTGGCAAAATCGATAATGTTTTTCAATTTGTCGGCAGTGGCTTCTTTTCCATTGTATTCAATAGCTATTTGATTGAGATTATATTCCTTAGCCAAATAAGTCCAAACCGGGTGATAAACAATAAATGAAGTACCGCTGGAAGTATCCATAATACTGTCTAATTGATTGTGAACTGAATCGCATTGGGCTAAGAACCGATTTATGTTATGTTCCATCGATTGTTTATGTTCTGGGTACAATTCGGATAATGCTTCATAAATTGTTTGAGCCTGAATCTTAACCAATTTTGGCGATAACCAGATATGTGGATTGTATGATTCGTGGTGGGTAATACTTCCATCCAGTTCAGTATGTTCCTCACACCAAGCATCCTCGGTTAATAATTCACAACCCACAGAAGTGTCAATTACTTTCATTTTTGGACTTACCGACACCAATTTATCCATCCAAGCCGTTTCAAAAGTAATGTAGCCAATCCTAAAATAAGCCGATGAATTGGACAACGACTTCATTTGCATAGGGGTTGGTTCATAGGTGTGGGGATTACCTCCTGGGGGAACCATCACATTCACATACAACCAATCGCCAGCAATCTGGTCAACAAAAAACTTCTGGGGAAGCACACTTACGGTAACTGTCGGTTTTTCGGAAGTTGCCGGTTTCTGATTGCAAGCAATGAGTGCAAAAAGCGAAAATACACTTAATGTCAAAAATATACGCTTCATGATAATTGAATTTTGAAAAGCAAAAGTAGCAAATAAACTCAATGACAAGTAGAGAGATAATTTGTTTTAGTAAGTTGGATTGATTCTATAAAAATAGTAACATAATTTCAGTTATATGCTAAAATTGTTTATTTTTAGCAACCTTTTTAAATAACGTACATCTTTGAAAAAGTAATAACCTTAACTAACTAAAATGAAAAATATTATTGTCTTTTTATTGGTCTTTATATCCCTAACATCGGTTGCTCAAGATAAAATTATTAAAACAAATGGCGATGTTATTACTTGCACGGTATCGGAAATGGGCAGTGATGAAATAAAGTATTTTTACCAAAGCAATCCTAAAATCTTTTTTGGAATAGAAAAATCCTTGGTTGATCGGGTTGAATTTTCAACCGGAGAGGTAGTTAAAATGGATAATAACAGTTTTGAAAATTCGGATTATTACATCAATCAAAGCCGGCATGCCCTTAAAATTAATTTTCTGTCGCCTTTATACGGCAGCACTGAATTTGCATACGAACAAAATATAAAACCCGGGAAATCATTTGAAACTGCTCTTGGTTTAGTAGGTTTGGGATTCGATCCTCAGGATAATAATCCGGCGGGAGTATATACCAAATTTGCCTTTAAATTTATAAGAACTCCTGATTATTATACAGGCAAAATGCGTTATTCACACATTCTCAAAGGAGCTTATTTTGCTCCTGAATTTGCCATGCGCTATATGTATTACGATTTCAAGGAGTACGATTATTATTATTCATCAGGTACAACTAAACGAAAGGATGATTTTGCTCTAGCGGTAATGCTAAAATTTGGAAAACAATGGGTAATTGATGATTCTTTTTTAGTGGATTTATATGTCGGATTTGGCTATGGATATAGTAAAGCAGGTGGCAATGGTGAAGGAATAGCCTATGGTTTCGCAACTGGAGGAGAAGAAGTACCCATTGCTGTTACGGGTGGATTGCGCATTGGTTGGGTATTTTAACCAATAAAAAGGTTGAAAAATGGAATTATTTCTTTCCATTTTTCAACCTTTCCAATTTTTCAATTTTCCAATATCTCGCAGCAGGCGCTGCAAGTTCCTTGAGCAGTCGAATCTTAATTTTTAATTAAATCGGTAAAGTTCGACCAATCTTCAACTCTGAATGCCCTTATATCGCGAACAGAGTTTTTAAACCATTCTATATTTTTCAAAGCATAAATTGCTTTGAAAAGGTTTGACATATCCTTATTTTCTGATAAATAAACACTTCCTTGGGTATTATAGAATCCATATTTTCTAAGTTCATTTTTAATGTCAAAATACGCATTGTTGTAAGGCTCTCCGTAATACAGTTTTAGGTCTTCAATGACCATATCAAAGGCTATAGCGAACATGTTTAGTTTAGTTTTGTTCAATGAGCTTGAAATACTTTTCTTCACCAAAAAAGATACGCCCTAACTTGTCTTTGATTGCAATTACAAGACCCCTGAATGGGTTTTTTTCAATGTCAATAACAGTACCTTCCACCCATTCATCCAACCCTGTTAATTTAGGATCAACTTCTGCTTTATCTCCGGTTTTCATTATTTCTTTGAATTTATCAGTTTCTACAAAGTTACATCAAACAATTGTGTTTCATAATTATTTTGATGCAAATTTCAGGACATTTCATTTCTCTCGCAGCAGGCACTGCAAGTTCCAACGTTCCCAATTTCACACCATGTAACCCTTACACCCTCCTACCTTGTTACCCTGCTACCTTGCTAACCCTGCAACCTTGCTAACCCTGCAACCTTGCTACCCTTTCATTCAATAATCCCCATCCGTTGCATCAAAAACGAAGCATTCATATTTTGCGTAACGCCCGGCTGCAGCTTATAGTCAAATTCCAATTCATTATTATTTAGTGCAACTTCGAAGCAAATAGCAGTAAATAGTTGCGGTTGTTGTTCGGCCAATTTTGCCAGCTCCAAATCGTGGGTAGCCACCAAACCATAAGCCATTTTTTCGGTAATTTTTTTTACAAACCCAATGGAACCTTTTCGTTTGTCTTCCGAATTAGTGCCCCGCAATATTTCATCCAAAACAATAAATAATTTACGGCCTTTTTCCAACTCATGTACCATGCGTTGCAATCGCTTAAGTTCGGCATAAAAATACGATTCATGCTTCATCAATGAATCTTCCGTTCGCATACTTGAATACAAGGGAAGCGGAGTTACTTTGAATTCTTTGGCGCAAACCGGTGCTCCGCATCCGGCCAAAATCAGATTTACCCCCACAGTTCTTAAAAAGGTGCTTTTGCCGGCCATATTAGCTCCCGTAACAATGGCATATCCGGTTTGCTCAGAAAGGTCAAAATTATTGCAGATTCTGTCTTTTTTAGTTATTAAGGGGTGACCCATTTCAACCGCACTCAGTTGGAATCTACCCGTTGCTATTTCCGGAAAGGTGAAATCGGGATTGTTGAACGAAAAATTAGCCAAGCTGTTCAAAGCGTCAATATATCCTATGGTATAAATCCAATTATCGTAATCGGCTCTGTGGCTTTGAGCCCATTTTTCTATCCTGAAAAGGTATTGCCAATCCCATAATAATAAGGAATTTAGCAGTATTCCTATCAAAATATTATTCCGGTTATCAAGTCCATCTATGAGTTTTGTTAACTTATTAATTTGGCGACTTGCCGGTATTTGGTTTTTATGCAAAAGGCTTAATAACTCTTTACTCAACTCGCATTCAGGGTTCAACGATTCTACCAGAAGCAACAATTGCTCCATCCGTTTTAAGCTGCTGTGACTTTTGTTGAGCAGCAAATAAGCTTCATTGAATTGCTTTAAGCGACTGCCGACAATTGCTAAGTTCACAATGACGGCAATTATAAAAGCCGACCATCCAATAAAGCCATAAATAGCAAGGCTTAATATACAAATATTAATTGCCGGTACTATCCAAAGTATTGTTGAAGCAACCTTAGCCCGCTTAAAAAATGAAGGGAGAAACATCCAACGATGAACCATATTCTCGTCTTCAGCCTTGGTTTGAAATACTTTTCCATAAGCCATAAATTTTTGTCGAAACGAAAGTTGTGGAACCAATTCCCTTATCGCTTTTTGGTTTTTCAAAATAATTGCTTCATCCAAGGGTATATTCTGAATCCAATTGGCTAAAAGCTCCTTCCCTTTATATGTAACGGTGCGATTGAGATATTGAAATATTGAACCCGATCCAAATAAATCCATATCGTAGGAATACGGATGATTGGTATCAATAAACTGCTCTCCTGCTTCAAATTGACCAAAAACTCCTTGGCAACATTCCAGTTCCTTTTGGTTTATTTCTAAAAGTTGAATAAGAAAATCACGCTTTTCCTCAATTCTTTTATGAACTTTAAGTAGAATGAGAAATAATATAATAAAGAAACTTCCTAAAAATGAACCCAACCAAGGATTTATTGTAAACACCCAAAACCATGAAACTAAAATTCCGATAATACAAAATAACCGGATGATGGAAACAAGAGTATGTCTCTGTTTGGCAGTTTTCAATTCAATGGCAAACTGATCAATCTTTAATTGATACGATTCAATTGGTAATTGATTCATGGGGTGCTTAAAATTTTTAAATCTTCTGTTACTATTTTCCAAACAAGAGCTCCATATCTTTCTGTTTACCAAGCTCAAAATATTCTTCAGGAATAATGCGCCAGTTGGTTCCTTTTTTAGGAGTAATTACTCGCTTATCTTCAATCCATTTCCTTAAATAATACCTCATATCAAATTCCGATGAAGCAATCTTACGAGTAAGCAACTCTTCCGCACTTAATCCTGCTCCTTTGGTCAGGTGACCGCCGCCTCCACTTCCGCGATAAGAATTTAAAGCAACGGTATAAGTGGAATCGGAATAAAAGGGTGCCCCACTACTCAATCCAAGAATATGTACCTTATTGCCTTCGGGTTTTGAAACATCAACCAAGTATTCAATACCCGCCGCTGACGAAAAATTATAATAGGGTTGATCCAATGTTAAATTGCCATTTTCTATTTGTTTTAATCTCAATAAGTGATCAGTTTTTTCTCGCATTTGGTTAAACCAAAGTGCATACGAAAACTCAAGATACTTGTCAATTTCATTCCCGGTTAACGAAAGGGTATATAAGGTATTTTCAAATTTATACAATTTGAACAAATCACTAACAAATACAGAACCTTTGTCAATTTCTGTTCGATACGAAAGAGGATCCGTAAATGAAAGGTCAGCACCGGTAACATCCAGTTGCACTTGATGCACCAAATCAATAAAGGCACTATTTCCAAAATAAGCATCCTTTGAATCCACAACCTGAGTAAACTCGCCAAGAGGTGTGCTACAGAACTTTTTTACGGCTTCAAATTGCTCACTAAAAGTTTTCATAAACAAGGAATCTGCGGGTTCGTTTTCCACATCAATTATTTCAGCCACATAAGTTTTATCGTATTTGTGTGTTTTACTATTAAGTTGAAATTTTACTTTAATTTTAGACACTGATTTGGAATGACTTTGAGCATCCAGTAATATTACGGTGTCACCCAATGGATTGATAACTTTTTCAATGTGTTTTTGGTGATCGTGACCTGCCAATATCAGATCGAATCCGGCAACTTTCTCAGCAACTAAGCGCGAAGCATTTTCTTCCATAAATTCCGATTGCGGATTCGTTCCCATTTCAGCATCAACACCGGAATGGAATAACCCAATGATAAGGTCGGGTGCTTCGTTATCTTGAATAATTGGAATCCATTTTTTGGCTGTTTCAACCATATCGGAAACAACCATTCCGCTCCATAAATTTTGTGGCAACCAATTTGAAATTCCGGGTGTAGTTAAGCCCAAAACAGCTATTTTAATGCCTTGCCTTTCAATTACAGCGTAAGGTTGAAAATAGGGCTCCCCACTCGTTTTATGCAACACATTTGCTGCTAAGTAAGGCATTGTAAGTTGTTTTCGGTAACGGTCGTAAACCGGATGTCCGGTCTCCAAATCATGATTGCCAACCGAAGCCGCATCGTACGACATATAATTCATTACTTGAGCTGCCAAATGCAACGAAGTAGTATCAACGAAATTATAATAATAAACCGTTGGTTGACCCTGAAGATAATCGCCATTATCAAGCAATACCACCGCATCCCTGTAAAGCAGGCGCTCTCTTTTTATCATGCTATAAATAGCTGACAATGAATGGTTCGTAGGTTTATTTTCGATAAAATCGAACGGAAAAATTGTACCATGAACATCGGTTGTCTGAATAATCAGCAATTCGGCAATGTCCGGCTTTTTATTTTTACACCCTGTAACTGTATAAAAAATGAGGAATAGCAGCAATATAAAGGAAATAATCTTTTTCATAATTTTATAAATTTGGCAAAAAACGAAAGCACTAAGATAAACATTTTATCATCCGATATAAGCAAACCCAACAATCAAGAAAAGGTTCATTCATTTGAAATTGTTTTAAGATATTAGATATCAATGGTGTAAATAGGTGTATAAATTACACTTAATAAAATTAGAATTTTTCCTTACTGTTTTATTTGTAATACAAAGCAGGAATATTACTTTTGTGCTGCTAAACATTATTGTATAGCATATTATTAAGCTGTTTGATTGTCTCAAAAGGCTAATTTTAATAACAGTTCCCCAGTGGAAAAAAAGCAAAAAATATCGATTTCCTCGAATAAATCAGATTCTAATCCCTTTACAAAGGGGAAAGATAAAAAATCAGTAGAATCGAAAGCAATTGAAGCTGCTATAGAAGATTCGCTAATCAAAACACAGAAATTCCTTGATGAGGACCTTTTAAAACAAGAAGATAGTTACAATAACATGATTGATGAAATTCAATTAACTAAATAGTTCAAACAATAATTATGAAAGATTCAGTAGCAATTTTATGTGCTGGTGGCCCGGCTCCTGGCATTAATACCGTAATTAGTGCTGTAACCAAAATATTTTTGCAAAATGGTTACGATGTGTTAGGAATTCATGGTGGGTATAAAAGTTTATTTGCCAACGAACCTGAGTTTGATTACCTCGACTTTGACTTTGCCGATTTAATATATAGCCGTGGAGGCTCTGCTTTAAAGATGAGTAGGTATAAACCCAAAGACAGTGAATTTAAAGATGACTTTTTTCGCAGATATCAAGTAAAACTATTGGTTACCATTGGTGGCGATGATACGGCATCAACAGCCAACCGGTTGTCGAAGTATTTGGTTGAAAAGAAACTGGATGTTAAAAACATACACGTTCCAAAAACCATCGACAACGATTTGCCACTTGAAGAGGGAACTCCAACGTTTGGATATCATTCAGCAAAAGAAGAAGGAGTGCGTTTGGCATCCACCATTTATGAAGATGCCCGAACCAGCGGAAACTGGTTTGTGGTTTCGGCTATGGGGCGCGAAGCCGGTCACCTTGCATTTGGGATTGGTACGGCTTGCCACTATCCCATGATCATTATTCCTGAGATGTTCAATAAAACTAAAATTAGCTTCGATAAAATTATTAAGCTGGTAATTTCTTCCATGGTTAAGCGCCGTATAATGGGCATTGATTATGGTGTTGCTATAATAAGCGAGGGTGTTTTTCATTTTATGAGTGAAGAGGAAATTATAAACACCAAAATAAACTTTACTTACGATGAACACGGTCACCCGGAATTAGGGAATGTAAGCAAATCGCATATTTTTAATATGCTTACTCAGCAGGAATTAAAAAAACACCGCATTGTAACTAAAAGCCGCCCTAACGAATTAGGATATGAATTGCGTTGCTGCCGACCCAATGCCTACGATTTGAACTACGCAACCCGTTTGGGTCTGGGTGTTTTTAAATTATTTCAAGCCGGTAGAACAGGCTGTATGGTAACTGTTAGCCGTAAAGGCGATATTACTCCACTATTTCTGAAGGATGTAGAAGATGAAAAAGGAAAAGTGAAACCAAGGCTAGTTAACATAGATTCAGAAAATGTTCAATTGATTTATAGAAATAACTTGCATTACATTACTAAATCGGATTATAATGCGGCTAAAAAGTATCTAAAAGAGCCGGAAGAATTCGATTTCTTTAAAATTCTTGGATGGGAACAATAGTAGAAAAAAACCGGCTCACTTAAGCCGGTTTTTTTTTATAACCTATTCTTTCAAATAATTATTAGGTTTCATTGATTCATCGGATGATTAAATTTTATAACTTAGTAAGCAAACTAAATTTTTGATTTCTATTCATTTAAAATCCATGAGCTATGTCGAACCAAACTTACCGGGGTACCATTGCCATACTTACCGGTGGTGGTGATGTTCCCGGACTAAATCCAGCCATACGGGCAATTACTATCCGGGCATTGCGCGAAGGATATCGGGTATTAGGTTTTCGTCGCGGATGGGCAGGACCTATCAGTATTATCCGCGATAAAAAAGCAGACAATACTCCTTTTGTGATAGAACTTACAGAAGAAATTGTAAACAGGGCAGGCAGAACCGGTGGAACATTCCTGCATACCTCACGAACCAGGCCCAGCCATGTAAAGAAAGATGAAATACCGGAACACCTGCGCCAGAAATATACCAGTGAATTAAATGATCTGACTCCGGAAGTTCTGAATAATTTGGAATTTTTAGGTATTAATTATTTGATACCCATTGGTGGCGATGACACGCTGAGCTATGGTGTCCGCTTGTATTCTGAAGGAGTAAAAGTAGTGGCTATTCCTAAAACTATGGATAACGATGTTCCAGGAACTGATTATTGTATCGGTTTTAGCACGTGTGTAACGCGAACCATCAGTTTAGTAAATAACCTAAGGACTTCCGCCGGATCGCACGAACGGTTTTTAATTATCGAAGTTTTTGGGCGATATGCCGGATATACGGCACTGCTGCCAACAATGGCCGGTGCAGCCAATAGGTGTGTTATTCCGGAATTCAAATTCAATATTGAACATCTGGCCGAATTGATGGTACAAGACCGCAACTCCAGTTCCAGTAAATATTCTGTTTTATTGGTATCGGAAGGAGCCACATTTACAGGAATAGAAGATATGCAATTCACGAATCAGACAACTGATGCTTATGGGCATAAGAAGCTGGGTGGCGTGGGACAGACCGTTGCTGATAAAATTAAGGAATTGACTCCAAAATTCAATAATGGACATGCCATTAATTACATTAGCCAGAATTTAGGATACATGGTGCGCGGAGGAGACCCCGATGCTATGGATTCAATTGTTCCTATGGCTTATGGTAATTTAGCCCTCGACTTAATTTTAAAAGGAATTCATGGACGATTGATTATTCTGCGAAACGGCCGGTACGATAATGCCCCATTGGAAGTTATTACCTCCTCAAAAAAGATTATTGACATCAATCAGTTTTATAATACCGAACGACTGAGGCCTCAATACAATTCATTTGAAATGAAACCCACTTTTATTATGACTGGTGGATAATTATTTCATGCACTCATAAGTCCATGTGTCCATTTGACCATGAGCAAATGAACGAATTGGCTAATGAACTAAATGTAGCCGGCTATTTTGTACGATGCCATTCCAAAAAGCTCATGGATGAATGCATTCCAATTAAACAGCGTGCGGGCGTTAGGTACAAATAAGTCTTCAATTCCAAACCTTCGACTGCCTGAGTATTGATCGGCTGGATAAATGTCACAATTCAAACCTACTTTTCGAAAGCAGAGTTCGGCTCTTGGCATGTGCATTGCCGAGGTTATCAGCAGTAAATTTTTATGAGGAAAATTTTGAAGCAATTTAGCTGTAAAAACAGCATTTTCGCGGGTATTTCTCGAATTTTCTTCTGTAATAATATCTTCCGCAGGGATCCCAATTTTCACTAAAAATCCTTTAAGTAAAACCGATTCTACGGTATCTTTGGCAAAGAATTCAGCAGAACCTCCTGCTATTAAAATCTTTTTAATCCGCTTTTCCTTATAAAGCCGAACAGCCTGCCAGATTCGGTCGCTGCTTTGCAAAAAATTTATTTGCCTGGTTTGTGAATTATACCAAACCATTCCTGATAAAACAATGCCATAATCATATTGCACTAAAAGCGTGGCATCATCAGGAGCTTTTCTTTCCCATTTAATTAATAATTCATTTAAAATAAATTTATTGGAAAAAATCAATAAACAAGCAAAGGCAGCAATTGAAAACCACTTTTTTAGGTGGGCTTTTTTCACAAAAAATGCAAAAAATAATAAACTTAATATCCACACTATGGGATTAATTAATAAGCCCAGTATTTTTGAAAGGACATAAAACATGGAATTATTTTTGAGTTATAATTTTTTTCAGCTTTTTTTTTTGACAAACCTTATTTATAAGGCTATCAATCAGAATTATAAATAAATCGATTTTCAAATTCATTGATTCAATTAATGCTTTTAGGACAAGACCTTTCTTACTTCTGTCTCATGTAAATTGACATAGGAACTCCGGTAAAATTATATGCTTCGCGAAGTCTATTTTCAAGATACCTTTTATAAGGTTCTTTTACGTACTGTGGCATGTTGCAATAAAACGCAAATTGAGGAGTAAGGGTTGGTAATTGGGTAACATACTTAATTTTTATATGTTTTCCTTTAACAGCTGGAGGTGCGTAATTATCTAATGCCTCAGCCAAAAATTCATTCAATTGCGATGTGGAAATTCGTTGTTTACGATTGGCAAAAACTTCCATTGCTGTTTCAATTGCTTTAAATATGCGTTGCTTGGTAAGAGCCGATATAAACAGAATGGGGACATCAGTAAAAGGCATTAGCTTTTCCTTTACCATTTCAAGGTATTTTTCCATTGAATGGGTATCTTTTTCAACCAAATCCCACTTGTTGATTAGCACCACAATTCCCTTGCGGTTTTTTTCAATCAAATGAAAGATATTCACATCCTGAGCTTCTACTCCTCGCTCGGCATCAATTAAAAGCAGGCAAACATCGGACTCTTCAATGGAGCGAATGGCACGCATTACAGAATAAAACTCAATATCTTCGCTTACTTTGGTTTTTTTACGAATACCGGCAGTATCAATTATAATGAATTCGTGGCCAAATTTATTGTAATGTGTATTTATAGAGTCGCGGGTAGTACCGGCTATTTCGGTAACAATGTTCCGCTCCTGATCGAGCAATGCATTTACCAGCGACGATTTTCCAGCATTGGGCCTTCCAACCACGGCAATTTTGGGAATTTCAATTTCGTCCTCACTAGGAGCTACTTTTTCAAAATGTGTAACTATTTCATCTAAAAGCTCACCGGTTCCGGAACCGTTAATGGACGAAACGGTAAATACTTCGCCCAGCCCGAGCGAATAAAATTCACTAGAGGCATAAGCTCTTTCATGATTGTCAACTTTATTTACTCCCAATACCACCTTTTTTCGCGATTTTCGCAAAATACCGGCTACACTAAGGTCTAAGTCAGTTACGCCATTGGTAACATCAGTAAGGAATAGAATCACATCAGCTTCATCAATGGCAAGCATTACTTGTTTAGCTATCTCTTCTTCAAAAACATCCTCAGAATTGGTAATATAACCACCGGTATCAATTACTGAAAACTCGATACCATTCCAATCGGCTTTGCCATAATGCCGATCGCGGGTTACACCTGCTGTTTCATCAACAATTGCTTTTCTTTCTTCAACAAAACGGTTAAATAAGGTTGATTTTCCCACGTTGGGACGTCCTACTATTGCTAAAATATTTGCCATAATTCGTATTTGTTTTTGCTCAAATGTTTTGTTGGCTTGAGCATACCATCATTCAATTTATTGTTCGTAACCAAAATATTTAAGGTTTTGGTCTTTATCGCGCCAGTCTTTCAGCACTTTAACATGCAGGGCCAGAAAAACTTTTTTTTCAAAAAAAGCTTCAATATCAAGCCGCGCCATGGTTCCTGTTTTTTTTAGTCCACTCCCTTTATGCCCAATCAAGATTCCCTTTTGTGAATCGCGGGAAACATAAATTTGTGCCCTTATGTTTATTATGTTTTCTTCTTCTTTAAATTCCTCCACATTCACTTCGCAGGAATATGGAATCTCTTTGGCATAATTCAGAAAAATTTTTTCGCGGATGATTTCCTGAACAAAAAAACGTTCTGTTTTATCAGTTAGCTCATCCTTAGGAAAATAAGGCGGACTCTCGGGTATCAGCTCAATAATTCGTTTAAAAACGTTTTCAATGTTAAATTTTTCCAACGCAGATACCGGAAAAATTTCAGCTTTTGGTAGAATTGCTTTCCATTTATCAACCATCGTTTCGAGAATATCTTGCCGCGTTAAATCAATTTTATTTATCAGCAGTAGAATGGGTGTGTCGCTGCGCTTTATTTTGTCAATATAATCCATGTTTTTTTCAGGCGATTCCACCACATCGGTTACATAAACAATAATATCGGCATCGCTGATAGCTGTATCTACAAACTTCATCATACTTTGCTGCAGTTTGTAGTTGGGCTTTAAAATACCGGGCGTATCAGAATATATTAATTGAAAATTGTCGCCATTAACAATACCCATAATCCGATGACGGGTAGTTTGCGCTTTGCTGGTTATAATAGAAAGCTTTTCGCCCACAAAAGCATTCATTAATGTCGATTTTCCAACATTTGGGTTTCCAATAATATTAATATATCCGGCTTTATGCGTCATGTTCAACTATTTTTGCAAAGATACGGTTAGAGGAGGTCACTACAAAATATAAACGATACTTAAGATCGAAATAGATTTGGTTCCATTTTTTTATTATCTTGACATTCCGAAAGAAAGGCCATAAAATGACTTTTTGGATGCTACTATAACTGCATGGATGTAAACCAATCATACATTTGAAATGATTGAATTCAGAGACGTTTTGAATTGAAGGGACAAAATGCGATTTGATAATTTTTAACTAATTTAGGATATGGAATTTTTTAAAAATGGCAACTATACAGAACCCCAATTGACGGGACTTTATCGGTTCTTTTGCTGGTGTTCCGGCGGACGTTTGTATTTATTAAAAAAATGCCCTACTGATTTTAATGTGTTTTTTGGAATTGGAATGATAGTTTTTTTAACGGGAATAATGGCCTCCTTATCTGGCAGCTATGCTTTCTTTACCGTTTTTAAAGACCCTTATCTTTCCTTAGCATTTGGTTTGTTTTGGGGCATTCTCATCTTCTTTTTCGATTGGTATCTGGTAGCAAGTCTGCGTAAAGAAAACCGTGTTTTTAAAGAAATTCTTACCGCTTCGCCCCGTATAGTATTGGCCATATTTTTGGCCATCGTAATTTCACGTCCATTAGAGCTGAAACTGTTTGAATCGGAGATAAATGGGCAAATTGAAAAAATGAGCCAGGTTAAATATAACGAATATAAAGATATTGTTGGAACCAGCTATGCTGAAATGGAACAATTGCAAAAGCAGAGTTCTGATTTTCAACGAACGATTGATAATCTATTGGTACAACGCACCCAATTATTTGAATTACTTGTTGCCGAGGCCGAAGGACGAAGTCCCATAGCCAAGGTTGGGAAAGGATCGGTTTATCGTGAAAAAAAGGCAGAGTACGACCGGGTAAATTCAATTTATGAAGAGGAAAAGGCTCGATTGTATCCCATCATTGAAGCAAACAATCAACGGTTGGCCCATCTAAGCCAAAACAAAGAGACTCAGCTTAATTCAGGTATGGGCACTTTGAAAAAAGCAACTGGTTTTTTGGCGCGGTTGGAAGCTTACAGTCAATTAGGTAAACAGAATAGGGGCATACAATATACCGGATGGTTTATTTTGTTTCTATTTATTTGTATTGAAACCGGGCCTATGTTTGTAAAACTTATTTCGCGACGCGGAGCTTATGACGATTTGTTTAATCTGGAAGAAACTAAAGTAATGGCTCCATCGCAATTGGAGTTGGTTCAGATTCATGAAAAAAACCGCCGTATGATAGAGTCCGAAAAAATGAAAAGCAATGCCCGGTTGGTTGAAGAAATTGAAAATAGTAAAGATTTTGCCCGATTGATGATGGAAGCCCAAGCAGAAATAGGCCGGGAAAGAATAAAACGATGGAAACAGCAAGAACTAAATAAAATAAGTAATGAGTTGGATGATTATAAACCAACTATTGATGAGCTTATTGAAGAAGCCCGTTTGTACATGAAACCCAATTAACCGGAAACTTACTTTTTAACTTCAATATATTCAAAAGGAAAATCAACTACTTCGGACAGTTCTTTTCCTACCTCTAGCATATCCTCATCGTTTTGACTATAAAACCAGTCAATTCTAAGGTTTATTCCATTCAAATGAAGCTGATTGATTAATACTAAAATATCGAGAATAAATTTTGCCGATGAGGAATTGAAATAATCCAACTTGAATTTAAAAATGATTGGATTAGTAGCATGTTTCTCTACCTCAATAGCGACTTTAGTATCACGGAATTTTTCCAACCAATTTATAATTGGCATATAAAACTCCCGAACATCTTCAGGTCTGGAACAACCATGAAACTCAAAATTATTATTTCTATAGTCTAAGACTACTTTTGGAGTAGATGTGGTTTCCTTAATGATTAATGATTCCATATTTGTAATTTTTTAAGGTATATTTTAAGAGCGACAATTCAAGGATGAAAAACACCAATTCCGGTCCTTCCTGAACAAATTTATAATTTATTTTTTGACCGGAGTTTCGAGCCATTTCAATAATTCCTAAGCCGGCACCACCCTTATCTGAAATACGTGCTTTAGCAATTGAGGATCGATACAGTTGATTTAACTCATCACGGTTTAATGAATTCACCTCGTCAATTTTTTGAGCTATTAATTCTGTGTTCGTCTGATTAATGTAATTGCACACGGTAATTAAAAATTTATTATCATACAACTGCAAATTCATCTCTAATGGATGATGGTTTCTTTTAAAATCAATGGGTATTTTATGTTTCACACAATTTTCCAAACTCTCAACTAATATGGAATACAACCGTTTTTGAACTACTAACTCCAAATTCAATGCATCCAATTCTTGCTTGGCCGAATTTAACAAACTTTCGATATTTTCAAAAGTCAATTCACCTTGAAACGAAATGATATTTTTTGATGAAACCTGGGTCATTAATTGGGTAATTTCAGGTGCAAGCTACAAAACAATTTTTGAATTCAAAAATTTTCCTTCTATTAGCTGTAGCTTCCTCTTTTCAGCATAACCACTTCCTTTTCATTTAAAAACCGCCATTTTCCCCGTGGAAGATTCTTTTTTGTAAGCCCAGCATAATAGACCCGATCGAGTTTTTTAACTTTATACCCAATGTGTTCAAACATTCGACGGATTACCCGGTTAGCTCCGGAATGTATCTCTACTCCAATTTCATGTTTGTCTTCCGGATTGCAATAAGTTATCTCATCCACTTTTATTTTGCCGTCTTCTAACTCAATACCATCGTACAATTTTTGTAAGTCCTCCTCAGCAGGAATCCGATCTAAAGTTGCCTGATATATTTTCTTCTTATTGTTCCTTGGGTGCGAAAGAAAATCGGCCAATTCACCATCGTTAGTCAACAATAGCAATCCGGTGGTGGCTTTATCCAATCGGCCAACCGGATAAACCCGTTCTTTGCAACCGTTCCGGATTAAATCAATTACCGTGTTTTTGGCATGTGGATCTTCCAGTGTAGTGACGTAATCTTTGGGTTTATTTAAAAGTATGTAGGTCATTTTTTCGGGCATAATGGGTAAATCGTTAAATTTTACCACATCGCCATACAGCACCTTAGTTCCCAATTCAGTTACAATTCTACCATTAATTGAAACCACTCCGGCAGCAATATAAGTGTCGGCTTCGCGGCGGCTGCAAATTCCGGCATTGGCTAAAAACTTGTTTAAGCGGGTTTCGTCCGATGTTTTTAGTGGGTTTGATTTCGTTTTGGGTTTTACAGCTTCATTATCCCCTTTTGTTTTTCTTACAAAACCTTTATTGCTTTTCTTTCCTCTGGGTTGGTCGTCGAATTTCCGTATGGGTTTTTCGCCATGCAATTCATCCTTCCTTTTTCCGGGCGATGCACTTTGGACTTCATCTCTACGCTTGCTTTTTTTCTCACCTCGGGGTGCTTCTGACTTTTTGCCTTGCCTTTCCATTTTTTTTTTATGTTTTATTTCTTAGTATCGTTGTAGGTAATTATCTTGAACTGATTGATTTATACAGTGATTAATTCATATTCCAGTTGGCCAAGTCCAATTTTCTGTGCATGAATCAATCCCGCCATCCAGTCGGTTTCGGGATGGGCCATTTTAAATTTATCAGCACCCAAAGATTCGTGAAAGTGTTCCTGTTTTGCAGCTACTCTCGATTGTGCTTGCAAAGGAGCTTTGCTTACCATATCGGCACAGGCTTTATCTAAGGCTACCGGATCGGCAGAGGCAGCCATTCCAATATTGGGAGTGAGCGGGTAATCGTTAAAACCCCAACAATCGCAATCGGGCGACACATCCATAATAAAACTTATGTGGAGGGCAGGTTTATTTTTCAGAACCGCAAAAGCATATTCAGCAATTTTTTCGTTCATCAGTACCGAAGCGTTTTCCCATACAACCTGCGCGGCATCAAATTGACAAACAGCCACACATTGGCCACAACCCACACAATTCCCGTAATTGATGATGGCTTTTTTATCGGCTGTTAAGTGAACCGCATCGTGGGCACATTTGGTAACACAAATGTTGCAACCGGTGCAATTATCGGTTTGTATCCTAGGTTTTGAGGTAGAATGGAGCACTAACTTGCCACCCACCGAAGCGGCTCCCATACCCAGGTTTTTTAATGCCCCGCCAAACCCGGCCATTTCGTGTCCTTTAAAATGGTTCATTGAAAGGATAATGTCAGCTTCGGCAACAGCAGCGCTGATACGTGCTGTTTGACAATGAGGCATGTTTATTTCGATTTCGCGTTGTTCGGTACCTTTCAATCCGTCGGCAATAATTACCGGACAACCCACCACCACTTCGGTGAATCCGTTTTGCGTAGCGCTTAGTAAATGGTCCACAGCATTCGAGCGCTTGCCTGAATAGAGTGTATTGGCATCGGTTAAAAAGGGTTTTCCTCCGGCTTTTTTAACTTTACTCACTACTTCGGCTGCATAATTGGGCCTAATAAAAGCCATGTTACCGGGTTCTCCAAAATGTATTTTTATGGCGGCAAATTTATGTTCAAACACAATAGAATTAAAACCGGCGGCATCAATGAGTTTACTGAGTTTCTGCAGTAAGTTCATCTTTGGATTGGCCCGCAAATTGGTAAAGAAAACTTTTGATGCAGTCATGAATTTTATGAATTAATTTGCAAAGAAACCATAAAAATACAACATAAACTAACCCGGATTATTCATTAATAATCCTGACGATTAAGCTACACCTCAATA
>DYQV01000294.1 GCA_020719105.1 Rikenella microfusus | reverse complement strand
TGCTCAGGTATGAATAAAGCGGGTTAATTTGTAAAGTGTAATTTATATGGGGCAATTTAGCAATTTTGTAATGCAAATCCAATGAGTTTAGGCATGGTAAATCAATCTCTAATTAAAATTGTTAATGCTTGCCTTTGGAACTAAAAACAGGATAAAGATGAATATTGAAATTAATATATTGGATTATTATTATTTATATTTGTTACATAATCAAATCCGCCATGAAAAAGACCCTAAAAGTATTGAAGTACTTCATTATCATCTTTTTTTCACTCATTGTTGTACTGATTGTAGTGGCAAAATTGGCTGAAAACAAAATAGCCCATTTTGCTTTAACACAGATTAGCAAAACCATAAAAGCCCCCGTTGAAATTGACGAAGTGGACTTCACGCTTCTAAGGAGATTCCCTTTAGCTACCATCGAACTCAAAGGAATTAGGTTAGGGGGACTTCGTGATTCCACAGTCTCTGCTTCTTCGGCTTTTAACGCAGATACCTTGGTGAGCATCGAAAACATATTTTTTTCCGTCAAGACGAGGCCGTTGATCAAAGGGGAATATGAAATCGTGAAAGTCGAAATAGTGGGAGCGGACTTCAAATACAACATCAACCCAAGAAGGATTGGAAACTTTGATTTTTTAATGGACACCACCCAAGCCGAACTTCCAGATACCGCCCCATCGGCCCCTTTGATTTTGGATGTGAAACTGTTTCAGTTAAAAAATATTTCTTTTACCTATGTAGATGATTCATCAAAAATGAAGGCAAAGCTTTTTATTCCTGAATTAAAGGTGTATGCACATGCAATGAACGATAAGTATTCCGGTACGGCCAAAGGAAGCATTCAGCTTTCCGATTGTAATTTCGAAGGCACCAATATCTGCCTGATGAAAAAAACAACCATGGATTTCAATCTCAATTTCGATGATTATAAAGTTACCATGAATGAGGTTAACCTGACAACCGATGGGGCAAAGCTGCATGCAACGGGCACTGCCCTAATTAAAGACACCGTTTTTGTGGATTTGCAACTGGAAGGTTCGGATATGGATTTGAGCAAATTGATAAAATACGCCCCAGCCGAAACGCTTAAAGAGTATGGTGTGAAACAGCTTGCCGGAATTATGGACTTTAAAGCATCCATAAAAGGAATGGTGGCCGATTCGGTGTTGCCTCAATTGGAACTAAGCCTAATATTTAAGAATGGTGTGGTGGTAACTTCCGATTATCCGGCATTAAAAAACATCCATTGGAGCGGGAAAATCAGCAACGGAGCTTTATGCAACAACCAAACCACCAGCATTGTATTTGAGGCCTTTCATTTTGAAACCGCACAAAGCGAGGCCGATTTTGCTTTTACCGTTACCAATATTGACCACCCAAAGTACAATGTGAAAGCCGATATGAAGCTGGATATGGCTGAATTTAATAAGTTTATCCCCGATTCGCTGGTGCGGAATATTAGCGGAAAACTCGATATTGACTTTACCACCCAGGGCCAATTGCCCGATTCCATTGGCGATGATTTTACCGACTATGTAATGGAAAACACCAAAGCCACGTTCAAACTCCGCAATTTTGACATCAATTTGGACGATACGCTAAAGATTCAGGATTTTTCGGGGCAAATGGTTTATGCGCCCAACCTATTAAAGATAAATAATCTTGAGATAGCCATTCCATTTTACGATGTGACGCTTAAAAACACTTCGATGGATACCAAGTTTAAGGGCAAGCTTTCCGATACCAAGTCACTGGATTTGGAGATAAAGAGGTTTCATTTGGAGATGGGGAAATTAACGGCAGATCTTTCCGGGCGTATCCGGAATTTGGATCATCCTTCGTATGATGTGCAGAGTAAGGTAAGCATGGATTTGGCCGAAATGATGAAATTCATGCCCGATTCAATGGTGGAAAGTATGAGTGGTATCGTGGAGATGATGGTTAAATCGTCGGGAACCATTAATTTGGATTCCATTGAAGAGCAGACAACTGACTTGATGTTTTTGCACACTGTCTTTAACTTCGATTTTGAAAATGTCAGCATCAAACAGCCCAACGATACCTTGTTGGAAATTAAAAAGTTGTATGGAAATATGACCATGGATCCGCAAAGGGTAACCATCAACCGCATGAAATGTTATATGGGTGGAATAGAATTTGGAATGGATTCCACGGAAATTTTGAATGTATATGAAACATTTATGCAGGAGCGGAAAGATAAGCAGCTTATCATGCAGACCAACATGACCTTTGGTACCATTGACAATGCTTGGATTCAGGCATTTATGATGACCGATACCACAGCTACTGCAACAAATAATCAAGTTGCGGCCGCAGAGGCCAACAATATTCAATCAGATTCCATCTCACCAAATCAAACCAAAAGTGAGGTAACCTCTGAAAATTCTAATTCTCAAACCCAAACGGATAGTTTGAGCAAATACCGTTTGTTGCCCGATTACACTGAACTCGGAATGCCGCATTTTATCATTCGGGGAAAAGCCCGGGCAAAACAAATTGTCTATGAAAAGAACATCCTTGACGATGTTTCCATGTTGTTCCGTTTTTCGGACAGTTTGTATGTAATTGATGAATGCAAGCTAAAAACCTGTGGGGGCAATGTAAACACTTCCTTGTTGTTTGATGCCCGCAATTGGAATCAACCTAAGGTGGATGTGAAGAATTATATTTCAAATTTGGATTTGAAGCAATTGCTGTTAGCCAACGACAACTTTGGTGACACCTTATTAACCTCTGATAAAGTAAGCGGTACATTGTCCAGCGAGTTCCATGTCAGGGCGTTTTACATGGATAGCGTTTGGCCTACTGAAAAGATTAGGGTGAAGGGTAATTTCACTATTGAAAACGGTAAGATTTACGATTATGAACCTTTGGTTGAATTATCAAAAAGTTTTAATGCCCTTGGTGGTTTAAAAGAATTAGATAAGTTGGAATTCAATACGTTGAAATCAAGTGTTTTTGTACTGAATAATAAAGCTTTTATTCCTGAAACCGACGTGGTAAGTTCTGCCCTCGATTTATCTGCTGTTGCCATGCAAAGTTTAGGTGAAGATGGGGATTATGAATACCATATAGTAATGCATTTAAGTGATGTATTGGCTGGGAAATCGAAAAAATTATTAGAAGAACAGGCCAAGCAGAACAAATCCGATGGCGGAAACGTTGAGCGAAATGGAATAAATTTAGTAGCAATGGATGTGGCTGGCAATTCAAAATATGGATTTGATACCCAAAAATTAAGAGATAAACTAGATAAAACAATCAAACGCCAAAAATCTTTTCATCAGCTACTTTTTGACCCTACATTGGTAAACTTCAGTACAAACATGAGTAGAAAAGCAGAACAAGTTGAAAAAAATAACAATGAACCGGTTCAGGAATAAAATAAGTATAATCATTGCTGCGCTCTTTATTGTTGGGGTATCTATTTCTACATTTTTATATTGCCGTTTTTTTTACGAAAAAAGCAGGCATTTTATTGTAGAAGAATTTGAAAATGATATTGTTTTTGGAAATGAAAATGCCCCCTTATCAGTTTATATGTTTGCCAATTACGATTGCTCTTATTGTCGTTTTTTTTTACAAAACGAACTCCCTTTAATTGACTCACTTTTCATTCAAAAGGGTAAATTGAAATTGATACTTAAGCTTGTAAATTTCACCCATGAATATTACTCAGAAAGGGCAAGTAAAGCTGCAATATGTTTTAATCAATATTCTGATTATCAGAAATTGAATTCCTTGTTTTTAATTCAACCCGAAATTATTTATTCAAGGGAGTTTGATACCTTAATTGAAAGTTATATAAACAAAAATGAAGGTTTTGCCGAGTGTTTTTATTCAGGTATTGCTGAAAATAGCCTCTTGCAAAATAAAAATTTATTTTATAATCTAAAACTGGACAAACTCCCTACTTTTATAATTAATAATAAGACAGTTGTAGGTTTTAAGGAGGCCGATAAATTTATCAGGCTGATTGAGAAGGAGCTCCATGAATAAAGCAAAGGATCATTTCAT
>DYQV01000293.1:2529-4044 GCA_020719105.1 Rikenella microfusus | reverse complement strand
ACTCTAAATACTTTAAGTACTCTAAATACTTTAAGTACTCTAAATACTTTAAGTATTTCTTATTATTCTTCAATCACAACATAAACATCTTCGTTGTCCTTTTTCATAAAGTAGGTCTCTCGGGCAAATTTTTCCAAATCATCGCTGTCCGATTTAAGTTCTTTCAGCCGTTGTTTATCTTCCAAAATCTTTTTTTTGTAGTATTCTTTTTCTTTGGTTAGCTGATTTAGCTTTTTAAGGTTCGAGAAGCGATCCACCAGATTATTCTGATCAAAAAAGGCGATCCAAATCATGAAAAGGAGCAATGTTAATACATACTTGTTCCGTAAATATTGAAATGCCCAAACCCCAATTTTTTTGATGGTCATAATCCGTAATTTTTTGCCAAAGTTACGTAGCCGATTGATTTTGCAAAACAAAAAAACTAATTTTTATAAGAAAGTTTTGCACATTAACCACCACTAATTAAGTGTAAAACAGTTACATTATCACCGTTTTTTATTAGGGCATTTGAATAGTTGTCTTTTTTAACCAGCTCTCCATTTATTTTTATTACCAGCATCCGGAATGTAAATTTTTTAACCGCAAGTAATTCATTTACCGTAAGTAAATCACCTTCCAGTTTTTCGGGACGGTTATTTAATACAATTTCCATAATTCATCCATTTTACCTAAAAGTATTTCCAATACCTGATTGGCTTGCATATTGGCTACAATTCCTACACGGGGTCCTAAGGGTGGACAATCGGGGCTGATTTCAGTTACCTGATCACCACAAATATACATAGTTTCCAATACTTCCGTTTTAAGAAGGTTGTTGTTTCCCCAACCAGCCATACCAATACCTATGACGATTGGTTTTTTGGGGAAATGCTCCAATACAGTTTCAATTAATAGTTGTTTTTGTAATGTGTCATCAAATGCTTCAACAATAACATCGCAGGTTGCAAACAATTCCACAATCGATGTAGCCTCTAATTTTTTATCTAAAATTGTTAATTCTAAAAAAGGATTTATCCGAAGTAGGTTTTCAGCCAAAGCATCTACTTTTTTGCGGCCTAGTTGGTCGGCAAAATAAAATTGCCTGTTCAGGTTCGGTTCGCTCACTACATCAAAGTCAGCAATAAACATCCGTAAAATTCCTGCCCTAACTAAGGATGCCGCACAATTGGATCCTAAACCGCCAGCTCCTGCTATGCCAACTGTATATTTGGAAAGTTTTTCCTTTATCTGTTCAAGAGTCATTTGTTTCAATTAATGTACGAAGCTAACTATTTTACAACAAAATTCACAAATCGAAACATTTACCAACCTCTGATGAAATAATTACTACGGTCTTCCTATTTCCTTTTGTTATATTTATTTTGCGGTGCATGTTACTTTGCCATTCCATTTCAACTTAATTGGATGCACCGCTAACCTTATTTGCCAATTTGCCAAGGACGTTCCGCTAAAGCGAGACAAGTGCCCTTGGCAATATTCTTTCGCCCCGCCTTGGCAGGCTTTTCTAACTTC
>DYQV01000293.1:0-2429 GCA_020719105.1 Rikenella microfusus | reverse complement strand
TCCCAACTTCAATCTTCCGACTTCTGTCTTCAAAAAAAAACCCTTTTATATAACATGTTTGTCTATCATATTAAGCATAAAAAAGCAATTAAACTGAATACCAATCAATTAACTAAATGCTTATAGCAGGTAACTTAAATCAAATCTAAATAATTGAAAATTATCGAATTGCATTAATTTACCTATTGATTTTTCTCATGGCTTTCATTACTAGATTTAGTAATTTTGACCGTAATAAAAAATAATAAATAGCATCAACTATGAATGTAGCTGAAATTAAAAAGGGACACAAACTACTCAAAGAGCAGAATTATGTTTGGAAACCAATCGATAAAGGGTATAACAACCGAACCCTTTATATAAATCTCGATGACAATCGGATTGAAGAGAAACCGGTTACTCAACTCATGAAAGATAAATTTGTGGGTGGAAAAGGTTTTGGTCTCAAACTGCTATGGGATGGCACTCGTCCCGATACCCGATGGAACGATCCGGACAATGAAATCATCATATCGCCCGGACCTGTAGCCGGAATAACTCAATATTCAGGAACTGGAAAATCGCTGGTAGTTAGCATTTCTCCTACCGATTTTGTGATGGATAGCAATGTGGGCGGATTCTATGGTCCTTTTTTAAAGTTTTGCGGGTTCGATGCTATTGAAATACAAGGGAAAGCGCAACGTGATGTAATTATTGTAATTGACGAAACCACAGAAACCATCCGTATTGAAGAAGCACCATTGGAAGCTATCGACAGCCATTTATTGGCTGCCCAACTAACCGAAATGTATGCCACCGATGAAAACAGTAAAATCAATGTGTCGGTTGTATCGGCAGGAAAAGCCGCCGGAAATTCACTGATTGGGATGCTTAACTTTAGCTTTTACGACAAAAAACGCAACGAAGTTCGTTTAAAGCAAGCAGGTCGTGGTGGCATTGGAACGGTTTTCCGCGATAAGAAAATTAAAGCCTTGGTAACAAAAGTAAAAAGTATCAGCGGTAACCGCAACAATGTGGTTAATCTGGATGCTATTATGGAGAGAGGCAAGCGGTTCAATAAAGAAATGCGCGACTTGGACGATTCCCAATGCCAAATGAGGAAGATTGGAACCGCTCATCTTATGGAAATTATGAACGACTACGATTTACTTCCTACTCATAATTATAAATACGGAGCTCATAAAGATATTTTCAAAATAGACTCCCTGGAATGGAAAAAACGATTTACCCAAGGTGTCCCTGATGGTTGTTGGTTAGGATGTAACATGAGCTGCACCAAAGGCATTGACCATTATATTGTAAAAACAGGACCTTATAAAGGACAAAGTGTATTAGTTGACGGCCCTGAATATGAGAATGCAGCTGGCTTAGGTTCTAATTGCGGAATTTTTGATCCGGACTATATTATTGAGGCCAATTTTTATGCCGATACGTATGGAATATGCACTATCACATGGGGAACTACCATGGCTTTTGTTATGGAGTGTTATGAAAATGGCATACTGAATAAAGAACGCACCGGTGGACTAGAACTCAATTTTGGAAGCAAAGATGCTGCCTTGGAGGTTATGCATCAATTGGCTAATGGTTCAGAATTCGGCAAAACAGTAGGTTTAGGTATTGCCCGCATGAAAAAACTGTTTGTTGAAAAGGGGTGGGGCGATAAAGCCTTTTTGGATGATATAGGAATGGTTAACAAAAATCTGGAGTATTCTGAATATGTTTCTAAAGAATCGCTGGCCCAGCAAGGCGGTTTTGCTATGACCAATAAGGGACCGCAACACGATGAAGCCTGGCTCATTTTTATGGATATGGTGAATAATCAAATTCCTACCTTTGAAAATAAGGCCGAAGCACTTCATTATTTTCCAATGTTCCGAACCTGGTTTGGGTTAAACGGATTTTGTAAATTACCCTGGAACGACGTGGAACCTGAAAATAATGCGCAAACAGCAGAACCGGCAAAAGTTCCCGAACATGTGGATAACTACATTACCATATTTAATGCGGTTACCGGTAAAAATATCGATAAGCATGAGTTGATTCGCCAGTCGGAACGGGTTTACAATTTTCAGCGTATTTTTAATATCCGTCGTGGGTATGGAACCCGGATATACGACAAACAACCCTATCGAGCAGCAGGGCCAGTTACCAATGAGGAATATGAATCGCGCCAGGAGCGATATGATAAACAACTGAAAGATATTGTTGGATTAGTTATTGAAGGGAAAACTACCGATGAAAAGAAGGCCTTATTGCGGAAGCACCGTGAAGCGCAATATGAAAAATTGCTCGATGCTGTTTATAAGCGTCGTGGCTGGAACTCAAACGGCATTCCAACACTGGAGCATTTGAAGCAATTGGAAATGGATTTACCACAATTGATTGAAACGGTTACTCCTCATTTAAAATAGAACCGATAATTTTTA
>DYQV01000292.1 GCA_020719105.1 Rikenella microfusus | reverse complement strand
GTGAGCTCACTTTGTTCGGTTCCCGCTTTGCAACTCAATACCCGACGCACATTCATACCTTTCGCTATGCTCAGGTATGAATAAAGCGGGTTAATGCCAATACAAAGGACAAACGCTGTTGAGGTTGAATTTTCATGAGCACCATTGAAAATTAAAATTTGGCGAATAACAGTTCAATTTATTTGCATTTAAACCAGATTTAATCGACAAACGTATATAGAGTTTTTATTATGCAGTTTGAATCAAAGTAAAATCATTTTTGCAGAATTAGAACTTTATTTAACAAACAATATCAAAAATATATAGGTCTTTATTTGGCTTAAGTATTCATTTTATGATTATTTTCGCAAAACAAGAACTTAATAAATGCAAAAAGAGAGGAGTCATAATTATCTTCAAAATTGGACTGATAACCTATTAGCCCAGGGTAAAAACACCTTTACCTATGAACAAGCATGTACTCAGTTTAAAGATGTCTCAAATACCGCTGTTACTTTGGCATTAAGGCGACTTTCCGCAAAAAACAAAGTAGTATCTGTATTTACAGGATTTTATGTCATTATAACACCGGAATATTTTTTAAAAGGAATGGTGCCACCTATGCTATTTATTGATTCCTTAATGAAAAATACCGGAAAACCTTATTATGTCGGTCTATTAAGTGCTGCTGCATTGCATGGGGCAGCACATCAACGTTCTCAGGAATTTTTTGTAGTACACAAATTACCTTCGTTAAGGGCGACAATAAAAAAAGGAATAAAAATAAATTACGTGGGCAGAAAAGATATTCCGCAAAATTTTCTGGAACAACGCAAAACAGAAACCGGTTATATTCAGGTCTCCAACCCTTTGCTGACAGCCATTGATTTACTGCAGTATGAAAAACACATTGGTGGAATAAACCGGGCCGCAACAGTTATAAATGAATTGGCCGAAGTTTTGAAACTTGAACACTTTACGGACGAGTTTATTTCATTTGCTCCGGTAGTGATGTTGCAAAGGCTTGGTTATATTCTTGATAGAATAATTACAAAGCCTGAATTAGCAGAAAAATTGTATTTTGTAATGAATGAAAAGTATCCTTCGTGGCAACGTATGCCTTTAAAAGCAGGAAAACCGGAAATTGGTTTTCCCTCCGACTCTAAATGGAAAATAGTAATTAATACTGAAATTGAAATTGACGAATGATTCCAATAGCATACATCCGCGAATGGCGTAATCTGGTGCCTTGGCAGGAAACTGATATGATTGAACAAGACCTTGTAATTTGCAGGGCAATTGTAGAAATATTCAACGATGAATATTTGGCAGAAAACTTGGCTTTCAGAGGAGGTACTGCAATTCACAAATTATTTATAAACCCGCAACCACGCTATTCCGAAGATATTGATTTGGTCCAAATTAATCCAATGCCAATTAAGGAAACCATTATTCGTCTGCAAAAGTGTCTTTCATTTTTAGGAGTACCGGATATAAGGCAAAAAGCTAATAACAATAACGTAGTTTTTAAATTCAGTTCTGAAAGTATGCAAAGTACAGTGCTGAAATTAAAAGTTGAAATCAACTGCCGGGAGCATTTTTCTGTTTTTGGACTTCAGGAAAAGGATTTCTCAGTCAATTCTGAATGGTTTAAAGGTAGCTGCACTATCAAAACATATTCTATTGATGAATTACTGGGAACAAAATTAAGGGCATTATACCAGCGCCGGAAAGGCCGGGATTTATATGACCTTTATAAAGTGATGAGTAACATAGAAGTAAACAGCTCCAAACTCCTCAAATGTTATAAAGAATATATGGCATTTACAGCTTCACATCCACCTACCAGCAAACAGTTTCTTCGCAATATGGAAGAAAAGATGATGGACAATGATTTCTTAGGAGATATTAAATCACTAATTCGACCCGATGAATTATATAACCCTATGATAGCATGGGAAATGGTAAGAACACGCCTGGTTGATAAAATTTAAATTGTAAAATACCATGAGCCTTTTCCAGAAATCTGTTGAACAAAAATACCTGGCCACTCTTGATTCGGCTTTGATTGACAGCCGTTTTGCCAATTTTAAAAGCTACTTTGGCAATCCACAGATACAGCAGAACATCCGCAACAGCAAAGAGGAACAGTTTCAGGAAGGTTTTTTGCGCGAACTTTTTGTAAATATCCTGGGATACACACTAAACCCGCATCCCAACTTCAATCTGACCACCGAATACAAAAACATAAAGGATAGCAAAAAAGCCGACGGCGCCATAATTTTTAACGATGTTGTAAAGGCAGTTATAGAACTCAAAGGAACCGACACCACCGATTTATCGAAAATCGAAAACCAGGCGTTTGGGTATAAAAACAACCAGCCCGACTGTGTTTATGTCATAACATCGAACTTCGAAAAGCTCCGAATCTATATAGACAATGCTATTGAGCACATCGAATTTAATTTGTTTACCCTTACCAAAACGGAATTTCAGACCCTTTGGTTATGCCTGAACTATCAAAGCATCTTGAATGGCATTCCCAAAAAGATAAAAGACGAATCGCTTAGTCAGGAAGACACCATAACCAAGAAACTGTATCAGGATTATTCCCTTTTTAAACGCGAACTGCATCAGAATTTGGTAATCCTAAATCCGCAGTTTGATGCATTAACCCTTTTCAAGAAATCGCAAAAACTGCTCGACCGCTTTTTGTTCCTCTTTTTTGCCGAAGACCGCATGCTATTGCCCCCCAACTCGGTGCGGTTAATATTGGCCGACTGGAAAGATTTGCAGGAACGCGATGAAATCATCCCCCTTTACGACCGTTTTAAAAAGTATTTTGGATACCTGAATACCGGCTACAAAGGAAAACGGTACGATGTTTTTGCCTACAACGGCGGCCTGTTTTTGCCCGACGAAGTGTTGGATGCCATAAATATTGACGACCAATTGCTTTACCGGCATACGTACAAATTGTCGGAATACGATTTTGTAAGCGAGGTGGATGTAAATATTTTGGGCCATATTTTTGAAAATTCATTGAACGAACTCGACGAAATTAATGCCCAGCTCGAAGGTGCCGCCATTGACAAAACAAAAACCAAACGCAAAAAGGACGGCGTTTTTTATACCCCCAAATACATTACCAAGTACATTGTTGAAAATACGGTTGGCAAACTTTGTGTTGATAAGAAAGCGGAATTAGAGCTTACTGATGCCGATTACAGTACCGACCCCAAACGTTCAAAGAAAAATAAACAAGTATTGCACGAAAAGCTTACCGGCTACCGAAACTGGCTGCTGCAATTAACCATTTGCGACCCCGCTTGCGGTTCGGGTGCTTTTCTGAACCAGGCATTGGATTTCCTGATTAACGAACACCGCTATGTTGACGAACTGCAAGCCAAACTGTTTGGCGATGCCCTGATGATGAGCGATATTAAAAAGAGCATCTTGGAAAATAACCTGTTTGGCGTTGATTTAAACGAAGAAAGCGTGGAAATTGCCAAACTATCGTTATGGCTGCGTACCGCCGAACCCAACCGAAAACTCAATAACCTGAACAACAACCTAAAATGTGGCAACTCCCTAATTGACGACCCTGCCGTGGCTGGCGATAAAGCCTTTAACTGGCAAAACGAATTTCCTCAGGTTTTTGAAAAGAAAAATAAAAAAGCCTGGCATATTACTACTGCAACGCATAATTCCAGGTATTCGCAACGCATGTCCGATTACCACGTTCAATTGGGCGAACCAGTGTGGTTAACTGAAAAGGAAGAGATAATTGCAACCAAAGTAATAGCAGAAATTGCGAAAAAAGATGCGCTAAATATCCTAGCCTACAATATCTGTGGCGACCACATG
Organism: Rikenella microfusus; assembly: GCA_020719105.1. Classification (GTDB taxonomy): domain Bacteria; phylum Bacteroidota; class Bacteroidia; order Bacteroidales; family SZUA-534; genus GWE2-40-63. The sequence goes on along the minus strand of DYQV01000292.1, from coordinate 207 downwards.
CACATGCTACTGGTATGCGAAGAAGATGAAGTGCCGAAAATAGTGGGAAAAATAAAGTCGATGACGGCACGAGCCTGCAATATAGAAATGGGACGAACGATACCTGCGGGAACAGTCGGAAATACCGGCTACGCAGCCGCAACAAGGGAGCATACTCCCTTGTCCGATAGTGCGGCTGCTCCCTCCTCCGATAGTGCTACTCCCTTG
>DYQV01000291.1 GCA_020719105.1 Rikenella microfusus | reverse complement strand
ACGGTTGAGAAAGAAATGTACGATGCTATCGTAGCACGATTACAAAAAAATGGTGCATCGCCTGAACGTATTGAAACGTTCATAAAGCCTAATGATTACAAGGGCAAAATATCGTATCAATTTGATTTGAATTGCTCAAGTAAAACATGGCTTGCCGTTGAACGATACGCAGAATTAGATGCTAAAATTGATTTTGGCATAAATGAAAAAGGGTACTGTTTCGCTAAAATAAACATTGAGGAGGGCATTGAACAAGTTTTAGAATATACGCCGCCTGCAAGTGCTGATGATAACGTTACCGAATGGGCTTGTGGTGCTATCCCCATAGTAAAAAAAGAGGCTGTAATAGCTAAAGCGGAGCTCCCGATAACTCCCGAAGACGAAAAATCCGATTTGCCATTTTAATGCTACTCCAATAGTAAAACAGCAGCCATAAGTAGAACCAATTATTGTTAAGTAAGATGGAACTTACTCGGCTGCTGTTAATAAACATTAATCACAAAAATAGTTAAAAATGAATAAGACACCAGATTTTAGCACGGCGAAACACCTCGCAACACTTATATTGCAATTTACATCGTTAGCTGAACTTTATACTAAAGATTATGAGGCTGAATTATATAAGCAGGGGTTTGAAAGCAGACAGGCAGCAAAGAAAATGATTACAGATAACGCTCGGGTGGCACATAGCTTGCACCTTTCATTAATGCGATTAGAAAACACATTGCTTCAAAAAATTAGCGAAGCCGAGCAGGATGATTTCCTTGATGACGTTGGTTTTTTGCATGAAATGTGTTTGTTGATTACTGACCGTTGCGGTGCGAATGAAACGAAGCGTACGATGGTACGTGCTGCAATTTTCAATATAAAATCGGAATTAAATATCTGTCAATAATGGAAGCAAATGATAATATACATGACTTTAGCAGGAGGTGGTTTGACTTCTGTTTTAAAAATCCTGAAAAGATAAAGCCGAGCCATACAGCATTATATTTCTTTTGTATTGAGCATTGTAATAGATTAGGTTGGAGGAAGAGGTTTGGGTTGCCTACTGCTATGGCAAAGGAGGCTATTGGGCTTCATTCATACAACACTTACAATACCACATTAAATGATTTAGTTAGTTTTGGGTTTATAAAAATGGTGAAGAAGTCCAAAAATCAATACTCTTCAAATATGATTGAGCTATCAAATTTTGATAAAGCACTGATAAAGCACGATACAAAGCAAAGCGAAAGCACGGTGCAAAGTACTACACAAGACATTAAAAGTACTACACAAAGCACCATACAAAGCACCATACAAAGTGCTACACAAAACATTGAAAGCAAAGACAAACATACAAAAGACGATGAAAATAAATTTGACTTTAAAAAAGAATTTCTAAAATTAGGTGTTGAAAAGAAAATCATCTCCGATTGGCTTATCGTAAGAAGGAATAAAAAAGGCTCGAACACGGAAACAGCATTTAATAGAATTAAATCAGAAATTGGAAAAACGGCTATGTCTGCAAATGACTGCATTAAATATGCTGTTATTAAAAATTGGGTAGGGTTTGAAGCAGATTGGATTAAAAATGTAAAACCTGAAAAAACAGGCGAGCCATCACTATCAGAAACATTAAATTTATATATAATCCCGAATGACCATCATTTTGGCTATGACCAAAAAACGCTACACCAAAGATGCTTAGAAGGTAAATACCCAAAGAGATGATACAAATAGACAAATACGAAATTGATGATAGCAGGAGCAGGAATAAAAATCAATTTAAGGTTAAATGCCCACGTTGTGCGGAATTAGGCAAAACTCACATTGCTGATTTATGCTTATCAGTAAACATGACTAAAAAGGTCGTAAACTGCCATAAATGCGGTTGGCACGGCTATTTCGGAATTAAATCAGAGAGTAAACCTAAAAAAGAACATAGCCTGCCAAGTATAAAAAATCTTACGGCGTTAAGTCAAGACAATTTGAATTTCTTTTCTGAACGTGGAATAACTCAAAACACAGTAATAAGAAACAAAATTCAAAACGGAAATAACGGTTGGTTTGCTTTCACTTATTACGAAGATGAAATGCTCGTGAACATGAAGTATCGCAAAGGTCGAGAAAAGCAATTCATGCAGGTTGCAAACGCCAAGCCGACAATGTACAAGTATAACGACATCAACGGACAGAATGAGATTATAGTTTGCGAAGGAGAGTTTGACGCTTTAAGCTGGGAAGAAGCAGGATTTAAAAACGCCACTTCTGTAAATCAAGGTGCACCGAATGCAAATGACGCTAATGTTGATGCCAAATTAGAATGCGTTTATAACTGTTTTGACGTTTTCGAGCAAGCCGAATGGATATACATTTGCGTTGATACGGATGTTAATGGGCAAAGGCTTCAAAAAGAATTAATCAAAATTTTTACTTCTGAAAAGATAAAAACTATCGATTGCGGAATTTACGAGAAGCACGATGGTTCAAAATGTAAAGATGCTAATGACGTGTTGCTATTGTCTGACGGACGAGCTAAACTCCGTTCGCTGTACGAAAATGCAAAGGAAATAAAGCAAGACGGTATTTATGAATGTATCGATTTTGAGAGTGAAATTATTGAAGCGTATCAAAATGGGCAGCCGAGAGGAACGACTACACATATAATGGAATTAGACCCGTATTTTACGCATAGGATTGGCGAAGTTACTGTTTGGAGCGGCTATAATAACGAAGGTAAATCTTTATTCCTAAAATACTTACTCACTTTAAAAAGTCATTTTGACGGTTGGAAACATGCAATATATTCACCAGAGGAGATGCCATTATCTGAATGGTACACTGATTTAATTGAAATGTATATTGGAAAGTCTGCTGACCAGCACAAGAAACAATTTGGACATTTTATGAATGAAATGCAATTAAAGGAGGGGATTAAATTTGTACAAAATTATTTTTACGCTGTATATCCTCCCGAAGACCAAACAATAGACGAAATTCTAAAACGGTTTTCGTATTTAGTACGCAAGCAAAACATTGACACTGTCGTATTAGACCCGTATAATCAGATACAGCACATGATGAACAATGGGGAGCGTGAAGATTTGTATATTAGCCGTTTTATGGCTAAATTAAAGCGGTTTGCAGTGGAGCATGAAGTAGCTGTACATTTAATTGCACATCAGACCACACCAAAGTTTACTGCAAAAGAAAATTATCCCGAGCCAAATTTGTACACGATAAAGGGGGGTGGAACATTCGCAGATAAAGCGGATAATATAATCGCAATTTGGCGTGAGAATAGGAATACTAATCAAAATGATACAAGCGTTACTTTTATTTCACAAAAAATAAAAAAGCAAAAATTAACAGGTATTCCAGGTAGAGTAACAATGAACTATAATCGGAACAAAAACCGATATGAAATTATGGATAGAAGTCCGTTGGATGATAAACAAGAGCAATATCTTAAATCGCAGCCAAATTTAATGCAGCAGGATGAAGACTTTTACGGATCAGGTAAAGACCAATTTGGGAACTCCGAAGCACCTTTCTAATTACTAATCACTAAATATAAAAATATGTACAACAAAACAAAAAAAGGGGTTGCCATTATAGGTGGCAAAAGTTATTTTTATCGGTCGTCGTGGGAGGCAAATATTGCTTGCTATTTTGAATTTTTAAAAAACGCAGGTGAAATAAAAGATTGGTTTTATGAAGTTGATACTTTTTGGTTTGAAAAGATAAGAAGGGGCGTTCGGTCATATAAGCCTGATTTTAAGATAATAAATAATGATGATACATTTTATTATGAGGAGGTGAAGGGGTGGCTTGATAGCAAGTCAAAGACCAAACTTAATAGGATGCGAATATATTATCCGAAGATAGATATACGGCTTTTAGACACCAAAAGATACAAAACAATAATGAGGAATAGGGCGTTAATAAAAGGGTGGGGGGAGCATTTGGTAGGGGATGATATATCTATTCTAAAGTTAGCACCTGCCAATCCGAAGGAAGTAGAGCTTGATAGGTTAAGCAACTTATTTTAATGTTCAATATCGGATA
>DYQV01000020.1:4395-17735 GCA_020719105.1 Rikenella microfusus | reverse complement strand
CCCATCGCACATTCATACCTTTCGCTTTGCTCAGGTATGAATAAAGCGGGCTAAATTTTTCGCTAAGAACGCAAAGTTTTAGTCCTACCCCTTTATGTCTTGGCGCGCTTTGCGTATTCATTGTGTCCTTTGCGGTAAAATCTTCTTTTTAGATAACTTCTTGAACCCAAAATAAAAAGCAGACTTTCGTCTGCTTTCCTATACTATATGAGTAATCATATTTATACTTTTTCCGCCAAAATAATAATATTGTTTTTCATTACTTCAATCACCCCTTTTTCAATCTCAAAAGAATGCTCTTTTTGATCTTCATCAATAACTTTTACGCGCCCTTTTTGCAAGGTTGATATAATAGGAGCGTGGTTCTTAAGAATTTCAAACGATCCATTGGCGCCTGGCACTTGCACCAGCCTTACCTCGCTGGCATAAATTTTCGCATCGGGGGTTACAATTTCTAAGTGCATCTTTCTTTGAGATTTGAGATTTGAGATTTGAGATTTGAGATTTGAGATTTGTTTTCTAAAATCTAAGCTCTAACCTCTGATTTATCTATTTCTTCGCTGCTGCTATCATTTTTTCGCCTTTTTCAATGGCTTGTTCAATGGTACCCACCAAGTTAAACGCTGCTTCGGGATATTTATCCACTTCGCCGTCCATTATCATGTTGAACCCTTTGATGGTGTCCTCAATTTTTACCAATTCACCTTTCAAGCCGGTAAAAGCTTCAGCCACGTGGAACGGCTGCGATAAGAACCGTTGAACCCTTCGGGCGCGGTGAACAATCAATTTATCATCTTCCGATAATTCGTCCATCCCTAAAATAGAGATAATATCCTGCAATTCTTTGTATCGTTGTAAGGTATTGATAACCCGTTGAGCGGTTTCATAATGTGCTTTTCCCACCACATCCACGGAAAGAATCCGTGAAGTTGAATCCAATGGATCCACTGCTGGATAAATTCCAAGCTCTGCTATTTTACGGCTCAATACCGTAGTAGCATCCAAGTGGGCAAAGGTAGTTGCCGGAGCCGGGTCGGTTAAATCATCGGCAGGAACATACACTGCTTGTACCGAAGTAATGGAACCGCTTTTGGTTGATGTAATCCGCTCTTGCATGTTACCCATCTCGGTAGCCAATGTAGGCTGGTATCCTACGGCTGATGGCATCCTACCCAACAATGCTGAAACCTCGGAACCTGCTTGGGTAAAACGGAAAATATTATCAATAAAAAACAGAATGTCTTTTCCGGCTCCTTTGCCATCGCCATCACGGTAACTTTCGGCAACCGCCAAACCTGATAGTGCCACACGTGCTCTAGCACCGGGAGGTTCATTCATTTGACCAAACACCATGCTCAGTTTCGATTTTTGCAAAGCTTCCATGTCCACAGTGCTCAAATCCCAACCGCCCTTTTCCATGCTATGTCTAAATGCATCGCCATAATCCACGATACCGGCTTCAATCATTTCGCGCAACAGGTCATTTCCTTCACGAGTGCGTTCTCCTACTCCGGCAAATACCGAAATTCCATCGTAACCCACAGCAATGTTGTTAATCAATTCCTGTATCAATACAGTTTTTCCCACTCCGGCACCACCAAATAGACCAATTTTACCCCCTTTGGCATACGGCTCAATTAAGTCAATTACTTTGATACCGGTAAACAATACCTCGGTTTCTGTCGATAATTCCTCAAATTTTGGGGCATGACGGTGAATCGAAGCACCTCCTACTTTTGAAATAGACCCAATACCATCAATGGCATCCCCGGTAACGTTCAGCAAACGTCCCTTTATTGGATCACCAATAGGCATCATTATAGGTGATCCGGTAGCCACTACGTTAACTCCACGGTTCAAACCATCGGTTGATTCCATTGCAATGGCACGTACCGTATTTTCTCCAATATGCTGTTCCACTTCACATACTAATACTGAACCATCGGCCCTGGTTATCTCCAGTGCATCCAAAATGTTAGGAAGAATGGTTCCTTCCGTTTCAAAGCTTACGTCCAACATAGGACCGATAATCTGAATAATTTTACCAACATTTGTTGCCATTATGCCTGAAATTTATGTGTTATAATTCGTTATTTAATTCTCCCTAATAATTCCTGTCCCAACAATTCCAAAATCACTTTTCTGTCCTTTGAAACCTCTACCTCTTTTAAGTATTCAAATGCCTTATCAGAGTATTCTTCTACTTTATTCTGTGTTATTTCATCAATCTTCAACTTTTCAAATACCTGTTTTACCGATGCAATTTTTTCTGATTCACTAAACTCCTTTTTTTGCAACCAGGAAGTCAACTCCTTTTTTTCATCTCCGCTGGCCTGTTCCAAGGCTTTTATTAACAGGTAGGTTTTTTTGTTTTCAACAATATCGCCCCCTATTTTTTTCCCAAAATTCTGTGCATTTCCAAACGTATCCAACCAATCGTCTTTCAATTGAAAAGCCAATCCCAAATTAATTCCAAACATATACAATCGTTTGGCATCGGCATCGGAAGCACCTCCAATTATAGCTCCTGTTTTTAAGCTAGCTGCCAGTAAAACCGCAGTTTTCAAGCGAATCATTTCCAAATAATCCGATTCACTCACTTGTTCTTGAGTTTCAAACTGCATATCCAGCATTTGCCCTTCGCAAACGGCCAATGCGGTATCTGAAAACAGATCCAAAACCAAGCCCAGACTGCTGGCCGGTGTCCGACAAAAAAACTTGTAGGCTTCTATCATCATGGCATCGCCCGAAAGAATGGCCGTATTTGCATTCCATTTCTTGTGAACCGTAGGCATTCCGCGCCGTACTGGGGCATTATCCATAATGTCGTCGTGCAGCAAGGTAAAGTTATGAAACACTTCAAAACCAATTGCCGCATCAATGGCATCGTCAAACTTTTCAGAGAACATTTGGCAGGCAATCAAAGTCAGAATCGGACGAATTCTTTTTCCATTGCCTTGCAAGGTATAAGTTATTGGATTATATAATTCTGCCGGTGGTCGTTCAAACGAAATCGACTGAATTCTTTCCTCCAAAACGGCTCTTAACCATTCAACTCCCTGCATATTTTATATTTCTTCATTTCAAATAACCCTTCATCCAAAATCTTTTTAATTCCTTCATCGATGCTCAACAATTTACGGTCAAGCATTTTTTTCATGTCGGAATTATCTGGCTTTCGACGCAACATATCACCCTCTTTCAATGGATCAACATGAACTATTTTCGATTTTGAACCGGTTAACTGAATAATTATTTCTGCTAATTCTTTAATAGTAATTTCCCTACTGCCCCCAATATTTATAACATCGTTAACCACTTTATTCTCATAAAAAGCCTTTAAGCAGGAATCCACGTTGTCATCAACAAAACAAAAAGTACGGGTTTGATTACCGTCGCCATAAAGAGTAATATCCTGATTATGGAACGCCGATAAAAGAAACTTGCTGATTACAAAGTCTTTGCTTTGCTTTGGTCCATACGTATTAAAAAAGCGAAAAATGGTATAATCCAAATCGTATTCCTGTTTATAGGACCGCATAAATGCTTCGCCAACGTTTTTTACAATTGCATACGGAAGCCGGCTATTCAGTGGTGTTGTGTAAACATTTTGGGGTATTTCCACTGCATCGCCGTATATTTCAGAGGATGATGAAAAAAATACACGTTGAACCGTGGTGTTTTTTGAAAGCGAAAGGATGTTTCTAATCCCCTCTATATCTTTCAATACCATCACCGGATTATCCTGAGTCCGTTGCACTCCAACCACTGCGGCAAAGTGGAATACAAAGTCGAACATATAGGAAGTCATGATTGGCGCTATTTCAGAATACTCATTCACATCGCACTTTATGAAGCGCCAATTGGTCTTGGGTAATTGCGGAAGTTTTCCCAAATCGCCGGTTGAAAGATTATCCACAATAACCACATAGTTCTCACTATCGAGTATTAGCTTTTCAGCTATGGCGCTTCCAATAAATCCTGCTCCTCCGGTAACTAATATTTTTGCCATAGTCTAATCCTATCCTTTTAATGCTTCGGCACCACTTACAATTTCCAAAATTTCATTGGTAATGGTCGATTGCCTTGCCTTATTGTACTGCAAATTCAAACTACGTAATAAATCAGTTGCATTATCGGTTGCTTTGTGCATGGCCGTCATTCTTGCCCCATGCTCCGCTGCATTTGAATCGAGCAGTGCTTTGTAAAACTGAATTTTCAACGATTTTGGAATCAAATCTTTTATAATTTCTTCTTTCGATGGTTCAAAAATATAATCAACCGTATTGCCTTTCGTTTCAGACGGTTTTGCCACAATAGGCAAAAACTGTTCTACCATTAAATACTGAGTTGCAGCATTTTTAAATTCGTTATATACCAAATATACTTTATCAAATTTACCTTGAACAAAGGCTGCCATAATTTCATCAGCAAGGGGCGCTACTTTTTCAAAAGTAAGGTTATCATACAAGTGGTTGTTGTTGGTGCTTTCGAACCCTCTGCGACGGAAAAAATCATACGTGTTTTTTCCTACAGTTACCAAATGCACATTTTTATCGCTAAAATCCTCATTAATCATCTGATTTACGCGACGATTAACGTTGGAATTGAACGCCCCGCACAAACCCCGGTTTGAATTTATGGAAACAATTAAAATAGTAGTAGCCCCTCTATCAACCGAAAATGGGTTGTCCTCAATAGCTGTTAAGCTATCGCTCAAGTTACCAAGAATATCGTATAATTTGTTAGCATAGGGTCGAATACGGATAATTGCCTCCTGAGCCCTGCGCAGCTTTGATGCCGATACCATTTTCATAGCACTGGTAACCTGCCGTGTGGTTCTCACGGAATTCATCCGTGTTCTAATAGCCTTTAGATTTGCCATAGTTACAATTGCTTTGAATAAATTGCGAGGTTTTTATACCAAGCAAATTCACTTTTAATTATATTTAGCAGATAATTCCTTAACAACATCCTGCATAATTTTCTCGGCTTCTTCACTCAGATTTCCTGCCTTTAATAGCTGCAATACCTCTTTATGCTGAAGTTGTAACCGTTCAATGTATTCTATTTCAAACTCTCTTATTTTATTTACCGGAATTGATGTCAACAATCCTTTAACCCCACAATAAATAATCGCTATCTGTTTTTCCACTGGAGCCGGATCGTATTGTCCTTGTTTCAGTATCTCCACATTTTTGCGCCCTTTATCCAATACCGCCATGGTTGTGGCATCCAAATCGGAACCAAACTTTGAAAAAGCTTCCAATTCACGGAACTGGGCTTGATCAATTTTCAAGGTTCCGGCAATTTTTTTCATTGCTTTAATCTGAGCATTACCTCCAACACGAGACACAGATATTCCTACGTTAATAGCTGGACGAACTCCAGCATTGAATAAATCCGATTCCAAAAATATCTGACCATCGGTAATGGAAATCACATTCGTGGGAATGTATGCTGAAACGTCGCCTGCCTGGGTTTCAATAATTGGAAGCGCCGTAAGGGAACCTCCTCCTTTAACCAAGGGTAATCCGTTCGCATCTTTTGCATCGCGCAATACCGCTGGTAAATCGTTCATTTGACGGGCTACCTCATCGGATTCTATAATTTTTGCAGCACGCTCTAACAAACGGCTGTGTAGATAAAACACGTCACCTGGATAAGCTTCGCGACCCGGTGGGCGACGCAAAAGCAACGAAACTTCACGATAGGATACGGCTTGTTTTGATAAATCATCATATACTACCAGTGCCGGACGGCCTGTATCGCGGAAAAATTCACCAATGGCGGCTCCCGCAAAAGGGGCATTAAACTGCATGGCTGCTGGATCGGAGGCTGTTGCCATAACAATAACCGTATAAGCCATGGCTCCATGTTTTTCTAATATTTTGGCCACATTGGAAACCGTTGACCCTTTTTGTCCAATGGCAACATAGATGCAATATACCGGTTTTCCCGCTTCATAGAATTCTTTCTGGTTAATAATGGCATCAATAGCAATAGCTGTTTTACCGGTTTGACGGTCACCAATAATTAATTCCCGCTGCCCACGACCTATTGGAATCATGGCATCTATTGCTTTAAGTCCGGTTTGAAGCGGTTCTTTTACCGGTTGACGAAATATTACTCCGGGGGCTTTCCTTTCCAGTGGCATTTCAAAGAGTTTTCCTTGAATAGGACCTCTGCCATCGATGGGTTCTCCAATAGTATTAATAACACGGCCTAATAATCCTTCGCCTACTGAGATGGAAGCAATTTTTTTAGTCCGCTTTACGGTATCGCCTTCGCGGATACCTTCGGTAGAACCTAAAATTACAGCTCCAACATTATCCTCTTCAAGATTAAGAGCTATTCCTTTAACTCCATTGTCGAATTCTATTAATTCATTGGCTTGTACATTGGACAAACCAAAAATACGGGCAATCCCATCGCCCACGGTTAAAACAGTGCCAACTTCTTCAAGTTCGTTTTCTGATTTAAATCCTTCAAGCTGTTGCTTTAAGATGGAGGAAACTTCTGAAGGTTTAATGTCTGCCATATTTATAAGGTTTTATTTCAAAAATTAGATGGAAGTATCAATAAGTTTACGTTTGATCTGATTTATTTTGGTGCTCACACTGGCATCAATTTGCTGGTCGCCCACACGTAAAATGAATCCTCCTTTAATTGAAGGATTTTCTTCAGTAAAAAGTTCTACCTGTGTATTAAACAGCTTAGAAATCAATTGATGTATCTGTTCTTTTGTTTCTTTGTCAATTGAACCTGCAGTGGTAACTTTCGCTGCCTGAATTCCACTGTGCTCGCGATAAAGTTGAATAAAATCCCTTGAAATATCAGGTAAGTATGCTTCCCTTCTATTCTCAGTCACCATCAATAAAAATTGTGTGGTTAACGAATTAACTTTACCGTTGAAAATTTCTTTTATAAGCGCTTTTTTTTGAGATGTTCTAACAACGGGACTTTCGATCAATCTTTTAAAATCAGGCTCTTGACATGTCATAACCACCAATTGAACATCATTTTTCAGTTCATTTAAAATACCTCTTTCAATAGCTAAATTGAAAAAAGCTTTTGAATACCGAACTGCAATTTTACTCTGGTTCATTGCTATTTAATTAATGTTGGTTTTATTGAGCATATCCTGAATAAGTGTTTTTTGATCTGCTGCATTACCTAACTCTTTGTCCAATATTTTTTCAGCGATTAACACAGAAAGGTTTGCCACTTCATTTTTAATCTGGTTTATGGCAGCTCTCTTCTCGTTCTGGATGGCATTTTTTGCTGAAGTAATCAGCAGTTCTGCTTCAAGTTTAGCTTGCACTTTTGCTTCGGCTATTGTTTTGTCTTTTAAATCACGGGCTTCTTTTAGTATTTTATCCCGTTCTATACGTGCCTCTTTAAGTACCATCTCATTATCGGCCTGAAGTTTTATCATTTCTTCTTTCGCTTTATCGGCGGCAGCCAATGCTTCCTGAATGCTTTCATTTCTTTCATTTACTGCATTCAGAATGGGTTTCCAAGCAAATACCCTTAACAGAACCAGCAGAATCAGAAAGATTAAAACAGTCCAAAAAACCAATCCAATAGCGGGTGTTACTAAATCCATAGTATCTTGTATTAATGTTAATATTTTTCAACGAAAAACTTTCCTGCAACCAACCGTTACAGGAAAGTTTGTTTTTTACTTTGCAACCATTATCGCTACTACCACAGCAAATAGTGCTACTCCTTCTACAAGAGCGGCAGCAATAATCATCGCTGTTTGAATCTGCGAATACGCTTCCGGTTGACGAGCAATGGCATCCATAGCCGATCCTCCAATTTTACCGATACCTAATCCGGCACCGATAACGGCTAAACCTGCACCAATTGCAGCAATTGAAATTCCAGTCATACTATAACTATTAAATTAAACAAACAAATCCATTAATGATGCTCTTGAACTGCCAACCCAATGAATAAAGCTGACAATAATGTAAAAATATACGCCTGCAAAAGAGCAACCAAAAGTTCCAACACATCCATAAACAATACTAAAATAATGGAAGCCGGAGATATCCAAACTGTTTTAAATATAAAAATAAGGGAAACCAAACTTAAAACAATAATGTGACCTGCGGTTATATTGGCAAACAAACGAATCATTAAAGCAAAGGGTTTTGATAAAACCCCAATTATCTCAACAGGAATCATAATAATCCACAGCCATTTGGGTACGGGAGGAGTAAAAACGTGTCCCCAATAGGTTTTGCTACCACTCTTACTTGTCAGAACTAAAGTAAAAAAAGCTAATGTCATAGTAACGGCAATGTTCCCTGTAAGATTTGCCCCGCCGGGAAAAAATGGAATTAAACCCAACATGTTATTAAACCAAATAAAGAAAAAAGCAGTTAACAAATAAGGCAAAAATTTTTGATAATTGTGTTTGCCGATGTTGGGCTCTGCAATATCTTCTTTTATAAATAGAACAATCGGCTCAAGAAAACCTTGCAAACCGCTTGGCACCAATTTTCCCTTTTTATATTTTCGTGCTATTGGAATAAAAACAGCTAATAAAAGCATGGCACTTAATAAGAGAGAGGCCACATTTTTTGTGATGGAAAAATCCCATGGCTTTGGGTTTGTTGGATGGTGTTCTTTATTTAGTAGCAATCCTGTTTCCTCAATTGCATATATCTTATCATGAAAAAGAAAATATTCCCGATCCTCTTTTTTAACTGAGGTTTCGCCATGATGAAATTTTGAAGAAAGAAAAATATCGAGATTGCCTTTGTAGATTAAAATAACCGGTAGTGGTATGCTTACAGGATGCACTTTTCCCGACTCCTTATCGGTCAAATCAAATAAATGCCAATAATGCGAATCATTGATGTGGTGCATAATCATTGGAGTAGGATCAAATGCCTCCTCTTTATCCGATTTATTGTGAGATTCTTCATTGGACACAAGCTCCTCGGTGCCATAAACAGTGAACGCAAAGAAAAACACTGAAATAAATAGATAAATTCTCTTCATGAGTAAAAACTAAATGATTGACATTTATTATTGCTTAAAAATACAATATTTTTAACTACAATTATTATAAAAGGTTCAAGAAACAAAGATGTGAAAATTTTAATTTATTTATTGAATAAATCGTAATTAAAACACCTGCTTCTTTAGCATGTTTTTCGTTAAATAAATTACCTCAAATGCCAATATAATAAGATAAACAGCCATAAAATTCAAGGCAATTGGGATTGACCCGTGAGTGGCAGGAAAAATAAATGGAAATAAATAAGCTATGGCTATTCCCATTTTAAGAAAGCTCAGAACTGTAAACAAAAAACCGGAATAAATGGGCCATTTTTTAAACAACCCATAAATTCCAATAAAATGAATTATGGTAAGCAATCCCATAAAAATATACAGTTCAATGAGCCAGGAAATTGATACTGAAATAAATTGAGGAAATGAATGTAGCAATAAAAAATGGACTAAAAACAAATTTGCAGCTAGGAATAGAAACCGAATTAGAAATCGAATTAAATCAGGAATCATGATGCAAAAGATCTTTAAGTACTACATATAGGGCAATCGAAATAGAAAGCAGTGACAATACAATAGTCCAAATAGGGAACCCGGAGTTTCGATTGGAGTCGATTTTAGTTCCTAAAAACGTTCCTAAAGCAATAATGCCAAGCATTTCGAAGACAAGCCCCGAATACCTGGCAAGATAATACATAGAAGACTTTGAGTCTTTATTTCTTTTTTTCTTCATTCACGGTTACAGTGGTTGCCGGAGCTGCACTGGAATTCATGTTGCAATTTCCGGTAAAGAAAGCACCCGGCTCAATCGCTAATTTTCGGGTTTTAATATCACCTAAAATAGAAGAGGTACTCTTAAGTGAAAGTAATTCTGCTACCGAAATTTTTCCTTCAATCTTACCTTCTATTTCTGCACTTTTGCATGATACTTCTCCCTTTATAGTTCCTGTTGCGCCAATTACCACTTTACCTTGCACAAACAGGCTACCCACTAAGCTCCCATCGATACGGATATCGCCAGAACAGTTAATATCACCGTTAATACTGGTTCCTGCTCCAATTATGTTAATTTGCTTCTGCTCTGTTTCAAAAGTTTTTGCCATGGTTTTGTTTATAAGCATTACTTAAAAATAAAATTTAACCATTATATGCCCACTTAAGGTAAATACTTCCCCAAGTAAAGCCGGCTCCAAAAGCCGATAGAATAATATTATCACCTTTCTTCAATTGCGATTCCCACTCCCATAAACACAATGGAATGGTTGCCGAGGTAGTATTCCCGTACCGCTCAATATTGACCATTACCTTGCTCGGATCCAATCCCATTCGCTTTGCTGTTGCATCAATAATGCGCAAGTTAGCTTGATGAGGCACGAGCCAGGCTAATTTATCGGCGGTTAAATTATTTCGTTCCATAATCTCTACAGAAACATCGGCCATATTTGATACCGCATGTTTAAATACAACCTGCCCTTCTTGATAAATAAAATGTTGTTTTTCATCCACTGAATGGTGACTTGCAGGAATGCACGAACCTCCTGCCTTCATGTGTAGGTGCTTGCGTCCCATGCCATCTGAACGTGCTATGCTATCTATTATTCCAAAATCTTCAGTGGTTGGTTCCAGCATTACAGCGGCGGCGGCATCACCAAATAACGCGCATGTAGTACGATCTTCGTAATTCGTAATTGATGACATTTTTTCGGTGCCTACTACAATTACTTTTTTGTATTGCCCCGATTCAATAAACTTTGATGCTGTGATTAAAGAAAAAACAAAACCAGAACATCCGGCATTTATATCAAAGTGAAAGCCGTTTTTAATACCTACTTTATCGGCTATAATATTAGCTGTGGCCGGAAATGGCATATCAGGAGTAACGGTAGCACAAAGTAATAAATCAACCTCGTCGGGAGATGTTTTGGTTTTTTCTAGCAATTGTTTAACTGCTCTTGATCCCATAAATGAAGACCCCTTCCCTTTTTCCTTAAGAATTCTACGCTCACGGATTCCAACCCTTGACATGATCCATTCATCGGTAGTATCAACTATTTTGCTTAGTTCATGGTTATCAAGAATGTACTCGGGAATATAAGAACCTACACCTGTAATTGCTGCTTTAATTTTTGACATTACTTATAAATTTCAATTAATTTATCAGTTACCTGAGAATTGATTACATCTCTTGTTTTGAGAATCATGGCACAAATTGCTTTGTCATTTGAAACACCATGACCTATGATAACTGTAGAGTTTACTCCCAAAACAGGAGTGCCTCCATAATTTTCGAAATTAAATTTTTCAAAAAAAGCTTCGTTTATTTTAAGTTCTTTGGCAATATGATAAAACCCTTCTGCTTCTTTCAAAACCACGTTACCGGTAAAACCATCGCAAACTACCACATCGGCCGGACAATTGCCAAACAACTGATTTCCTTCTATATTTCCAATAAAATTAAATTCAGTATTGTCTTTCATCAACTCATAGGCACTTTTTACAACCAGATTTCCCTTTTTCTCTTCTTCGCCAATATTTAGCAAAGCAACCTTAGGATTTTCAATTCCAAAAACCCTGTTAGCATAAACCGAACCAATCCTTCCGTATTGAAAAAGTACATCAGGACGGCAATCGGGGTTTATTCCCACATCGAGTAATAAGGCCGAACGGTCAGTGTATTGAGGCAATTCGGTTGAAATACAAGGACGGATTACCCCAGGTATTGCCTTGATGGTGTACATAGTAGCAACTAACATAGCACCCGTATTTCCGGCACTGGCAAAACCGTCTATTTTTTTCTTATACAGCATGGTAAAACCAACCGCTATACTTGAATTGGGTTTAGCACTAAATGCTTTTGCAGGGTTTTCGCCCATTTCAATGCTCTCGGTGGTATGGACAATCTCAAAATTTTTCGCATCGAATTTTTCGCGTGCCAATATTTTCAGAATCTGTTCCTGATCACCAATAAGTACCAATTGCACATCGGCAGGTAACGCTTTACTGGCTAAAATAGCACCTAAGACCGTGGCCTCCGGTGCAAAATCGCCACCCATAACATCCAATCCTATTCTCATGTGAGTTGTATTGAATTAACAAAAAAGAGATTATGCAGCTACTTCTTTTTCAATAGCTAGTTTTCCACGATAAAAGCCACATTCTGGGCATACGTGATGATACTTTGATGCTGAACCACAGTTAGAACACTTTGCCAAAGTTGGTGCTATTGCTTTGTCATGAGTTCTTCTTTTATCTCTCCTGGTTTTTGAGTGTTTGTGCTTAGGATGTGCCATTTTTCAATCGCTTTAAATTAATTAATTAAATCTTTCAATTTATCCCATCGGGGATCCACTATTTCGTCTTCTTCGTTGTTCCGGTATAATTTGTTCAGTTTATCAAGCATTTCTTTGTTGCATAAGGTTTTACCTTTGGCATCGTTGGGATGAAACTTTTGAATGGGTAAACTTAAAACAATAAATTCATAAATATATTGATCCAGCTCCAGTGAATTTTGACTGGCTGATATCATAATCAGCTCATCAGTTACTTCCAGAGTTTCTTGCCCATATTCAAAATAAAGTTTTCCCTCATAATCAATGTCCATTTCCAAATCATCGAGGCAACGGTCGCAAGCAACAGTAACTTTTCCATGAATTGAAAACAATGTTTCCAATCCGGTGGAGCGCTTTGTTAAATCGACCGATACATCTAAATTACCTTGATGAACATCGCCTTCGGGAAATGCTTCAAAGAACTTATTGCCAATACTAAACTGGTATTGATGGTTGCCCTCTTTTAACCCTTGAAATGGAATACTCAAATCCATTGTGGTTTATTTTAAAATACCTGCAAAAGTATAAACTAAATGCTAAATAAAAAATTTAGCGCGCAAATTTATAGGTATTTGTGGTGTTATCCAAATGAAATTGTAATAATAATTACATTTATTTCAATTGTGATTAGAATCCTTGAATCCCATTACTCATAAACCTTGCGAACAGAGGGATCACCGGGATCCAGCCCGGTATTTTTTAATTGCTAAAGCAAGTTGGCATTCCATTCATAATACCTTTTTGAGAATTAACGATATACGATTTCAGAATTAGCTCTGAGTATAGGTTGGTAGAACTAAAAAAAGCCTAGCTAGTCCGCACCATTGAACTACAACCTGTAGGGGAAAGCGAAGCGAATGTTTCGCTATTTGCTTTCCTCGCAGCAGCCTGTCTCGCAGCAGGCGCTGCGAGTTCCCAAAACTTATTTGCATTATTTAGGTAGGGTGATTTTAAATGTAGTTCCTTTATCGATTTCGGAGT
>DYQV01000020.1:0-4295 GCA_020719105.1 Rikenella microfusus | reverse complement strand
TTGCATTATTTAGGTAGGGTGATTTTAAATGTAGTTCCTTTATCGATTTCGGAGTTCAATACAAATATTTTTCCACCGTGGTAGTTCTCAATGATGCGCTTGGCCAATGACAGCCCCAGCCCCCAACCCCGATCTTTTGAGGTATATCCCGGATTGAAAATGGTTTTATGTTTTCCTTTGGAAATTCCTTTTCCGGTATCAGTTATTTCTATGGATGCTTCCTTATGGTTTTCAACTAAATAGATGGTTATACTACCTTTGCCTTCCATGGCATCAACTGAGTTTTTAACCAAATTTTCAATTACCCAATGAAACAGCGATTTGTTTAAGGGTAAAATAACTTCGCTTGCTGTATTATAATGTATGTTGAATTGAATATTTTTTGAAGTACGGGTTTTCATGTAATCAATAGCGGCTTCTAATGTTTTTCTTAAATCAGAAAGCGGAAGCTCAGGCAATGACCCTATTTTGGAAAAGCGGTCGGCAATCATCTCCAATCGGTTTACATCTTTGGATATTTCATGAATATATTCTTTATTCTGTTCATTCTGCCCCAAAATTTCAACCCATGCCATGAGCGATGAAATGGGGGTCCCCAACTGATGGGCCGTTTCCTTTGACATACCCACCCATACCCTGTTTTGTTCTGCTTTGCGCGATGAACTGAATGCCAAATAAGAGATTAAAATAAAAAGGGATATAATTCCTAATTGGACATACGGATAAATGGCCAACTGTCTTAAAATGGATGAATCTTCATAATAGATTATATTCTTACCCCCATCTAAAAATAAAATTTCAATGGGTTCCTGCTGACTTTTCATGTGTTGTATCATTTTTGCCTGATACTTCAAATCTTTTTCTTTGTCTTTTTTCAGATTCAGAGAAGTGATGATACTGTCGTTTCCATCGGTTAATATTACCGGAATGGTGGTATTGTTGGTTATCACATTCAAATAAAAGTTGATGTTCTGACCTAAGTCTTCGTTATTTGCCAAATATCGGGTGGCTTCTGCCCAAAGTACCATCCGTTTGTTTTCCTCCACTTTCATTTTCTCAACCAACTGCCGGGTATATGACAATGACAACACACCAATAACTATGGCCACAAAAAAAAGGGCCAGCTTCCACTTACGTTTTTGAGAATAAAAATTCATATTCCTTATAATTACATAGTTGTAAACGGCGGTATTGTTCCGTTTATTATTATTCTTCATCCCACTCAATAGTAAATTCTGTTTTTTTCTCTTTTGCAGGTTTCGGTTTTGTTAAGGTTGAATCATTCTTAAACCAACCAAATTCTGTGTTTAATGCTTTTTTAAGTTCCTTTTTTTCTTCATTCCCCCCTAATTTAATATTTGCTTTTAATGCGGCTTTATCAATGCCCACTTTGAAATCGTTTCCTTTATTACTAACAACCAAATACAACTTGCTCCTTTTAGATCCATCATCGGACACCATACCAAATTCTGATATCTGCTGGCTTTTATTTTTTGATTTTCCGAAAAGCAAATCGGACATATATAATTGTAAGTGATATTCATAATCGCCAGAAAAACGGTGTTCGCCAGATAGCGCAATTTCAAAGGCGCTGCTATTGATTTCCATCCGTGGAACTTGAATGCGACTGTTGCTGATGAGCAAATCGTTTTCGAGGGTCGAAAACTTTATATCTTCCAATTCCGACACATCAATAAATGTGGCCAGTTCTTTTATGGGTTCAAAATGTTGAAGCCTGCCATTATCTATCTTAACATGTCCGGTGTATTCCAGCGATGAGGCATCGGAAACACCCTTTACATAATTCATTTTCAGATTAAATTGGCTACTCAACAGCCCATCGATGTTTTTATCGGTAATAAAATCTTGTCCAAAATTGTTGAAGGTTTGAAAGAGTTGATTCATATTAACCGAACTAACCCATCCGGTAGCGGTGAGTTTTGAGATGGTTGCGTGGGTAAAGTCGTATGATACTGCCATCGATGATTTTCCGCCAATACTTTGAAACATTAACTCGGGAACTGTAACAACTGACTTTGAATAAGAAAGCAATCCACTTAAATTCGCCGCCACGAAGGAATCCTGGGTGTATTTCTTAGCAGTTATCCTTGAAGTAAAGTCCAATTCAAAATTAGAACTTGTGGTATCACCGGTTATAAATAAAAATTCAAGGTCTTTATAATCTACTTCTCCCAATTGCATCTCAGCTTCTACTTTAAGCGGTTCTATATTGGGGGAAAAAAGGGTAAAAATATTGTGGATGGAAGCGTTACCCGAACAAGTGGTATTCTGAACATAAGCTGTTAAATCTCTTATCTGTAAATTCTGGTTTACCAAACTTAGTCCTGCCGTAAGGTTATTGAATTTAAAACGTCCGTCGGTACTTTCATAGCTTATGTTTTTTAAAGCAAGGATACCGGTATTTTTCAGACGCTGAAAAATAATTGAAGTAGAAAGTGAATCAAGATTAATTTGACCGTGTGAAGAAAACTCCCCAATGATGGTTCCCGTGTTTTTCAACCCTGATTTGGCTGGTAAAAAGCCAATTAAATCCTCAACTTCCATTGTTACCATCGCTTGTAAATCGATGTTTGGTTTCTCAAAATTTGACACCAATAACGACCCATGAAACGAGCTTTTTCCAAACATGAAATTCAACCCGTTCATATCTATTTTTGAAGAAGCCGCATTCCGTAGCGACCCGTTGGAATATTTTCCAGTAAAAGAGAGACCGGAAATAGTAGCATCGGTATCCTTATTTTTCAAACTTGCTTTGGAAACACTATAATTTATGGCAATTTGAGGAGCTGTTTTTTCATTCACTTGGCCTTTAATTATGGCTTTAAAATTAAGTAACCCATGGATGTAGTATTTTTGCAACGATTCCACTTGTATCCATTGGTTCGTTTTCTGTAAATCAATGTTATCGCCGGCCATTTTTAAATCGAGTACCATTTTTTCACCCATTTTGATAGTTCCTGTTAATTGAAATTCCAAACCCAAAGTCTTAAGTTTTGCCTGGTTAAGTGTAATGAGTTGGTTATTGATATCAAAATTCATTCTCACATTGGCGGGTGCTTTGGGTTTAAAATGGATAAACCCCTGATGAACCTCTTCTAAAAGCAGGTCACCTGTTGTTCTCACGGAATATTGATCTTTAAAAAAAGCTCCTTTTAATTTGTAGCTGGGAATGTTAAAAGAGGCCGAAATGTTTTTAAACTGATTGTTATAACATATTCTTGCCTGCTTCAGTTCCACCTGTTCCATTAAAAACTGGACGCTGTTGGTATCAGTATTTTCATTATTGGAGCCCGGATTAAAGACATCATAATTTGATTTTCCCTTACTATCAACCAATAAATTTATCAAAACCCCTTCGGCATAAGCACGGGTAAGTTCAATTTTATCTTGTCGGAGGCTCGACAAGTTAAACGCCATATATAAATTTCCGATCCATAGTAAAGTGTCGGATTTAATACCCGCAAAGTCGTCCCTTTTGAAATTGCTTGCTGATAGGACGGTTACATTTTTAAATTGCATGGTAGCGTAAGGGAACTTTTTAAAGAGGGAGAAATTAACCTCATCAACATAAATGGGAACCTTAAACTCCTTATTCAGTTCTTCAATGGCTTTTTGAACTACTTTTTGCTCAATCACTTTTGTTGCACCGAACAATAAACCCAAAAGAATGAATAGGCTAAACAGAATCCAGAATATCCACTTTAAAAAACGGTTTGCAAACATCACCTTTTATATTAATTCAATACTTGCTTTCTTGTAATTATGCATCTCCCAAAAAACTAAAACAATCCGCCAATTGGCGGACAATACCAAACAAACAATTATCAATATTCAAGTAATCGGATCTATAAAATGCTTGTTTATCCTTTTTTTTACTTGATCATTGTATATTGGACATTTGACATTGTTCATTTTTTCTCTTTCTACCATCTGTCATTTGTATCTGAGTAGTTACGCTTTCTTTTTAAACATCTTAAGGAATGTGCGGTTTTCAAAATCACCTCCTTCAAATCAGACACAAAAGTAACTGTTTGTATTTTATACATTCCCTATCATGGAACTATTTTTAGAAAGTTACATTTTGATTTTTTGCAACTATTCACCCCAATTAAGCCACAGATTCACAGATTAAAAATTTCCAAATTGATGGTAAGAATTACTCAGATTATTCGCTATGCGAATAAAATTAAGCGAAGCGAACAATCTGAGCAATTTATTTTTTGATTTAACCCGGATTATTCATGAATAATCCTGACGATTAAGCTCCTCCTCAA
>DYQV01000290.1 GCA_020719105.1 Rikenella microfusus | reverse complement strand
CGTTCAAGGCAATGATTATGCTAACATTACCTACACTTCAGGAACTACAGCCGATCCAAAAGGAATCATCCTTTCCCACAGGAACTATACCGCCAATGTTGAACAGGCATTAACATTAATGACCATTCCGGATCATTTTAAAACATTGCTGATTTTACCGCTTGACCATTGTTTTGCCCATGTTGCCGGTATATACAGTTTCATATCAAATGGAGCCAGCATGGCATTCATTCAAATGGGTGAAACTCCCATGCAGACTTTGAAAAATATTCCACTCAACATTAAAGAAATTAAACCCGATATATTGTTGAGTGTTCCCGCTTTAGCCAAAAATTTTAAAAAGAACATTGAAAAAGGAATTGCAGAAAAAGGGAAAATTACGGAAAGCCTTTTCAATTTTGCCTTGAATATGGCCTATAAATACAACAAAGAAGGCCACAATAAAGGAAAAGGATTGAATGTGCTGCGAGGACCCCTAGTAAAACTTTTCGATAAGATTCTGTTTAGCAAAGTTAGGGAAGTCTTTGGCGGCGATATGAAATTTTTTGTTGGTGGCGGGGCTTTGCTCGATATTGAATTGCAACGCTTTTATTATGCCATTGGCATTCCTATGTTACAGGGTTATGGTTTATCAGAAGCAACACCCATTATATCAGCCAACTCACTGCTAAAACACAAATTGGGTTCCAGTGGATATTTGGTAAAACCACTTGACCTTAAAATTTGCGATGAAAATGGTGTGGAACTTCCACTAGGTGAAAAAGGTGAAATTGTGGTTTCCGGTGAGAATGTAATGAAAGGGTATTGGCGAAACGAAAAGGCCACCCTTGAAACGATAAAAGGGGAATGGCTGCACACCGGCGATTTGGGTTACATGGATAAAGATGGCTTTTTATATGTATCAGGCCGGTTTAAAAGTTTGCTCATTAGCAACGATGGTGAAAAATATTCACCGGAATCCATTGAAGAAATGTTGGTTTCAAAATCTCCCTTTATTGAACAAATGATGCTTCATAATAACCAAAATCCTTATACCATTGGCTTGGTGGTGCCAAACAATGAGGCCTTGAAAAAAGCCATTTCGGAAAAAGGAGCGGATATAACAACCCCACAAGGAAAAGAAGAAGCATTAAAATTGTTACAACAAGAGATAAACCACTTTAAAAAAGGTGGAAAATTTGAAGGGGAATTCCCTGAACGATGGCTTCCTGCTGCAATTGGAGTTTTAGAAGAACCTTTTACCGAACAGAATAAATTTATAAACAGTACCATGAAAATGGTACGTGGTAAAATTGCAGAACACTACAAAGAGCGAATTGATTTTCTTTATACTGCGGAAGCAAAAAATATTATCAATTCATTGAACCTTAAAGCATTGGAAAGAAACTAAAAAAAAGCGAATAAAAAAAAGCAGGAAAAAATTCCTGCTTTTTTTTATTCGTGTAAAAAGCTAATATCAATATTCATAGCCTCCATAAAATCTGTCAAGTCCTTTTCAGGTCCCAAAGGCTTTGTTTTATTTATCCGCTTGACCATGGAAACAATATTTTTATATAAGTCGGGGTTTGATTCCGCAAAATGAAACACATAAGTTCCCGTTTCATTAATAACCTGATAGAATTGTTCCTTATCCCCATCAATTAAACTACTTAACTTTTCTTCCTGCTTTACAATAAATTCTGTGACTTTTGCAACTTCTTCCTTTCCCTTTGCCGTTAAACTAAGGTACCCAAACGATTTTAAAACCGGGATGCTCCCAATATAACCCTCTTTATTTAAAGTATTGTACATTTGAACTTTAAGAAAACCGCTGGGCATACTATATCTTTTCAAAACAAAATTGGTTAAAAGTTTTGCCTGCACTTGCTCCACTTCTTTAAAGGGTGCTAAAACTGATTTTTCAAAAGATTTGGGCTCATAACCTTCAAAAGACTCTCCTTTTGTGAACATAAAATACTTTTGAGTCTTTTTTGACCGATCGTTTGGAAAGCTATTTATTTTTACCACTCTCAAAATCCTTCGAAGTGTTAAATCTTGCAAAATAGCAGCAATCACGTCATGTACATGGACTTTCTTTGGTGCCTGTAGGTAAATAATTTGCGCCGGAAAAAGTTCTGTGTTCAACATAAAAATATAAGTTTTTCTATATCAAAAGTAAAATACCAAATTAAATAAAAAAAAAAGAACCTGATAATTTTTGTTCAACTATTTTATGCTGGGTTATTCAATGTGTTTAAAAATATAAATGTAAGGGATTTGTTCAATCATCAAAACTTAGTTTAGTTTTTATCTTTGCTAGGTTTCTATTATATTCAATAGATTGTTTTAAACAACTAAAAATGCTACTATGCCCACACAACTCGTGAAAAACCTAGTTGGAAGAATGATTCCAACTGAGATAAATGGAGAACCAGCTATACCCTATCAAGGAATTGGAAAATACCGTCCAAATGGACAAAAATATGCCCCTAAAATCTCTACCTGCATTGATTATCCTAGCGATGGCAATAAATTGGTTCCTACATTAAAATCGGCTCTTGAAAAGGCCGGTTTAAAAGATGGAATGACCCTATCGACACACCATCATTTCAGAAATGGGGATTTGGTCTCGAACCTTATTTTTGATATAGCCAAGGAGATGGGTGTGAAAAACCTGCGTTGGTTTCCTTCTGCTTCCTTTCCTTGTCATGAGTATTTGATAAAATACCTTGAAGATGGAACTATAAGCCATATTGAAGGCAGTATGAACGGTCAATTGGGAAAATACTGTTCACAAGGAAAAATGAAAAAAACAGCAGTATTGAGATCTCATGGTGGAAGGTACCAAGCAGTTCAGGATGGTGAAGTGAAAATAGATATTGCAGTTATTGGTGCTTCCTGCGCAGATGCATTTGGCAATGCGAACGGACTTAATGGACCTTCGGCTAGCGGTTTGATAGGATTCGCTTTAGCTGACTCACAATATGCCGAAAAGGTAATTGTGGTAACTGATAATATAGTTCCTTTCCCTTGCTATCCATGGCAAATACAGGGAAATAACGTCGACTATACAGTAAAAATTGATAAAGTAGGTATTCCAGAAAAAATTGTTTCCGGAACAACAGAAGTTACAAAAAGCCCGGATAGATTGCTAATTGCAGAGTTAACTGCCCGTTTTTGTGAAGAAGCCGGACTTATAAAAGATGGCTTTTCATTTCAGGCTGGTGCCGGGGGTACAGCCCTTTCCATTGGTAACTTTTTTGCCGACATCATGCGAAAAAAGGGTATAAAAGCGCGCTTTGCCAGAGGGGGTAGCAATAAATATTTAGTAAATGCTTTAGAAGAAGGTTTGATTGAGTACATTCTGGATGGGCAGACTTTTGATCTGGATGGTGTTCGTTCCATGCGCGAAAACCCAAATCATGTGGATACTAGCCCGTTTACAAGCTATAATTATCATGGTAAAGGCAATTTTGCCAGCATGGTGGATGTTGTAATTTTAGGTGCCACCGAAGTTGATTTAAATTATAATGCCAACGTGGTTACCCACTCCGATGGATATTTACTCCACGGAATAGGTGGTTGGCAAAACTGTTTGTTCTCAAAAAATGTGATTCTACCCATTCCTTTATTCCGCGACCGGATTCCTGTCATCAAAGATGAAGTAACTACCATTTGTGGACCCGGGGAATTGATTGACATAATTGTTACGGAAAGAGGTATTGCCATAAACCCGTTGAGGACTGACTTAATATCTCGTATGAAGGGTTCTAAATTACCTATTAAAACAATTCAGCAATTAAAAGCTGAAGCCGATGCAATCTGCGGGCCTTCAAAAAAACCAAACCTATCGGATGAAATTGTTGCTGCTATAAAATGGGTCGATGGAACAGTCATTGATGTAGTGCATCGTGTGATAGAATAAATATTGGTCAGTTATATAGAAATCATGAAGTGTTTTTGGCAATTTCATCTATTTATATTTTTAGCCACGAACCCCGAAAGGCTCAACGAAGTTAATGACACTAATTAACACAAATGGATGATTATCACTAATTTAATCCATATTTTGTATTGCAGATTATAATCATTGGCTTGCGTGTTAAATACCAAACATGAATGTTTCATTTTTTTAAAATAAAAAGGTGATTTATCCCGCTTTATTCATAC
>DYQV01000289.1 GCA_020719105.1 Rikenella microfusus | reverse complement strand
CTAAAAATAAAATTATAAACCGATGAATTGTATTATCATTTTTGATTTATCACATAATGAGTATATATTTGGGCGTTTTTTTAACCAGTATTAATAGATAATTAAAAGTTACATGGCTTATTCCGATCTTAAAAATAAATGGTTTAATCACTACCGGTCTGCCGAAGAACAATTAAATAAAATGTCGGAAGTTAAAGGGTTGATTAGTGCATTTAATGCAAATATTGATGCCGTTATAAAAATTTCCGGTTCCAAAATTGGGCAGATCATCAAAGAACATTCTTTGAATGAAATTAATTTGATTACCGATGGAGAGAAGAGCATAAAGTCAAAGGAAGATGCCATTCGCGGATTAATAAAATGCTTTAAAAGCGGAATTGCCGAAGAGTGGTTAATTGAAAATGAAGAAGTTTTTCATTGGCTCAATACAAACATTGGCTATGATGCCATGCAAATGGGAGGCCAAGGAGGTATTGTAGCCAACGTAATGGCTGTTTGCGGAGTTGACCCGGTTTATGTCCATACGGCATCATCGCCCAAAGAGCAATCAAAATTGTTTCTCGATTTGCCCAATCTAAAAAATGTAAATGAGAAAGGCCATATCATTAAGGCATTTGATGTTTCAAAAAATAACGATATTCCCCTAATTCACTGGATAATAGAATTCAATAAAGGCGACCAACTGACCATTGGAACTGACACCATTACCTGCCCAAAAGCAAACCGGTTTATTGCTACTTACGATCCATTAAACTTTAAGCATCATATTGATCCTGCATTCAGCGAAAAAATGTGTGACCCGGAAACCAAGTTTGAGTTCATTATTTTATCGGGTTACCAGTTGCTTCAAGAGCATTTGCTGAATGGAGAATCAGGTATTGCCAGAATTGAAGAATCGAAAAAAGTTTTGCATGGATGGCGCAAAAACCATCCAAACCATATCCTTCATCTCGAAATTGCTTCTACACAAGATGCCACAATCCGTAAATATTTGATTGATAATTTGGTTAACCAAGTGGACAGTATCGGTTTTAATGAACGGGAACTGATTGATATTCTTGAAGTGATTGATGAAAAAGAGTTTGCTGAAGTTTGTAACAAAAACACACACAGCAGCAATCTTTTTAATGGAATGCTTAAGATTTTTGAATATACCGGATGTCCGCGGGTGCAGCTCCACATGTTCGGGTTGTATATAACCCTTCAGAAACCGGGGTTTAAAATTTCACCGGTTCAGAATCGCAAAGGCATGCAATTGGCTGCCACTATAGCCGCCACAAAAGCGGGAACGGGTTCTATTAACTCTAAAGATGTTCTGTTATGGTCGAATGACCAAAAGGTTTCAGGTCAAGGATTGGAAGAATTAAAGAGTTTGTCGGAAACCGTGGATTTTAAATTTGGTGCAAATAGTCTATTGGAAGAGGGTATTTTTGTGAACAATGAATTGGAGATAATCGCTGTACCTACTATTATTATTGACAAACCGATCACTTTAGTGGGGATGGGTGATACCATATCATCTATTTCTTTAGTGGCAGCAAGATAAAAGTAGTTATTGAAAATAAATAAATTTTTGATAATTCATCTTTTATCCTACTTTTGGGAGCTTATAAAATAAAAAAATAAAATTAAAATTATGAAGAATATATCCTTGGTACTTAATGCAGTCCTGTTGGTTGGATTGGGATTGCTTTACTTTTTACACTTTAATTCAAAAGGCGGATCATCAAACCACGATTCATCCAAGGGAATGGCGTCCTCTTCAGAATTAAAGGTTGCTTACGTTAATATCGACTCCATTCTTTTTAATTATAAGTTGTCCGTTGAGTTAAACGATGCTTTGGTTAAAAAACAATCGAATATGAAATCGAAATTGGAAAAAGAAGGAATGGATTTTCAGAAAGATGCCCAGATTTTTCAGGAAAAAGTACAAAAAGGAATATTTTTAACTCAGCAACGGGCAGAGGAAGCTCAGCAAGATTTGATGGCACGGCAACAAGAATTGCAGCAATTGGAGTATGAATACACCAATCAGCTTTCAGCCGAGCAACAAAAAATGAACGCTCAGTTGTTCGACAGCATTACCAATTACATAAAAGACTATAATACCCCCGAACGGTTTCAGATTATTTTAGGTCATTCGTTAGGTGGTAATATGTTGTATGGTTCCGAACAGCTTAGCATTACTAATGAAGTAATTGAGGGCTTGAACAAGCGATACGCTAAAAAAGACTAACCGAAAATATATAAACGGCCGCTCTTCGATAAACGATGAGCGGCTTTTCTTTTTAATATGGAGCTGCTGTTTCAATCGTATCTGCAAAAACAAGCCATTTATTCGCGGCTCATCGCTAGTGAACCTGCCAAAGGTTTGAAAACTATTGTGATTATTCCTGCATTTAACGAATCTGAAATAATTGCCCCGCTTGAATCGTTGAAACAGGCTAATGTTACTCGCTTTCCGGCGGAAGTTATTGTATTGATTAACAACGGCGAAGATACCAATTCTGCAATTTGCGCCCAGAACCGGAAAAGTTTTTCTGAGGTCAGCAGATGGATTGAAACCCATTCAACCGACCAATTAACTTTTCATTGCCTCTATCTGGGAAATTTGCCTGTAAAGCATGCTGGAGTTGGGTTGGCCCGAAAAATTGCCATGGACGAAGCTGTTTTGCGGTTTTCGCTTTTGAATGAATCCATGGGAGTAATAGTTTCATTGGATGCCGACACGTTAGTTTCACCCAATTATTTGAAAGAAATTGAAGGAGCATTTATAACAAATAGTCCGCTCAATTTGGCTACATTTTGTTTTGAGCATCCAATTGCAGATGAATCATCAAACGGACCCGAAAATGAAGCCATCATTCTATACGAACTCTATTTACGATATTTTAAACATGCGTTACAAGCTACCGGTTTTCCGTTTGCTTATTATACCATTGGCTCCTGCTTTGCCATCAGGGCTAAGGTTTATGCCAAACAAGGGGGAATGAACCGTCGCAAGGCCGGTGAGGATTTTTACTTTCTCCATAAAATATTCCCATTGGGAGGTTATGTGGAATTGAAACATATATTTGTTTACCCGTCTTCCAGAAAATCGGACCGGGTGCCTTTTGGTACTGGCGCCGCGGTAAAAAAGATTGTAACCGATGGTTTTTATTTAACCTATCAGCCCATTTATTTTAAGCACTTGAAGCAATTTTTCAGTGGCATTCCAACGCTTTACGGTGCAACCAATCAAGTGGTAAAAGCTTACTTGCAGCAACTGCCTGAATCCATAAAAGCCTTTATTACCGTTGAGGAATTCACAAGTCAAATCCAGAGCATCAACAAAAATTCGGCTACTGAAAAAACATTTGTCCAAAGGTTTTATCAATGGTTCGATGCGTTTAAAGTCATAAAATATTTAAACCTCATACACACGAAAACTCCCAGGATTCCAATCCTTGATGCCTGCCAAGAATTTACCCGGGAAAATTATAAAATGGATGTTTCAAACTATACTGGATACGAGTTGCTGGAAATGTATCGGAAAATGGATAGGGGATGAGTTTGGATTTACATCAAAAATAATTCAGATTTAAACCCTTTGCCATCAATCATTTGAAACCCTTCATTTTGAATATCGGTATCTTTCTTAGGATTATTAATCAACAAATAAGCCGTATAAAAATCATATTCCGCAAATTTGGTTATTTCAATCGCATTGCACCAAAACAGATAGGCTTCATCAGGTTTACCTCCCATAAGATGGTAATCGCATAAAAACCAATTCAGCAAAATCAGGTATTGGAAATCATCAAAAGAAGTCGAATAATTATTAATGGCATTTTGGATTGTGGTGGGCAAATCGAACGAAAGTTGTTTCCCTAATTTATATTTGGCATACTCAAGAAACAGTATGGGTAGCGAATTCTGATTCATGTTTAGTAATTGACGTATTCCATCATTTGTGTACTTATATTTATAGGTTTGCTCTATGTTTTCGAGTAGTTTATAGAGTAGTGTAAAATCACGTACAAAAATTAGAGAAACCATAATAGGCAACTCAAATTCAACCAATCCATTGTTCAAATACCCTTGGTAGTTATAGGCCAATGTCCTGTTTTTCATAATCATATCCCAATAATTATCCCCTTTTTTATCCAAT
>DYQV01000288.1 GCA_020719105.1 Rikenella microfusus | reverse complement strand
CCATCGCACATTCACACCTTTCGCTGTGCTCAGGTATGAATAAAGCGGGTTAGGATATTTTTATCATTTTTTTACAAAAGCACTATTGCATATCATTTTTTAGTATTTTCATCGCTGTTTTACTAACACAAACAATCAAAATAACCATTTTTAAAACCAATATTGTGAAAAACCTATCAATAAAAGAAAAAATTGGATATGCACTAGGCGACGGTGCGGCTAATATTGCATGGCGTGGCGTGGCCACTTTTCTGTTTATCTTTTATACCGATGTTTTTGGACTGAATCCTGCAGTGGTTGGAATCCTATTTCTGATTGCCCGGTTTGGTGATGGAATTATTGATATTCTGATGGGTATAGTTTGCGACCGCACCAATTCCAAATATGGCAAATTCCGGCCGTGGATATTATGGACTGCAGTACCTTTAGGAATAACCTTGTCGCTATTGTTCACCACTCCTAATGTTGGATATAGCGGCAAGGTAGTTTATGCCTATGCAACCTATCTGTTATTTTTCATCATTTACACCGCCAATAATATTCCGTACGGAGCATTAATGGCCGTAATGACTCCTGATGATAAAGAACGTACCGGTTTGGGTTCTTATCGCATGGTTGGGGCATTCACCGGTGGAATGGTGGTTCAGGGCGCTTTGTTGTTTTTAGTAGCCCACTTTGGAAATATAAATCCGGAAATTGGTATCGAAAAACTGGAAAAAGCAACATACGAAATTACCGTATCAACCAATCGGGATGTTAAAAATGTAAATATTAATACCAAAGATGGAATTGCCCTTTTTAACTGGGCTAATGTGGAAGTACCCGATAGCCTGAATGTTCCTACCCAGGGCAAAAGTTTTTCAATGGAAGCCGATAAAGAGTATTCTTTTATCGTGGCTGGCGAAGAAAACCTTGAGGCAAAAAGCATTAGCATTATCGACCAGAAAAGAGGATATAGTTCAGCCATTTATATTATGTCTATATTTTTGTCGCTGTTTCTAATCCTAACATTTGCCGCAACAAAGGAACGGGTTCAGCCACCTAAAGATCAGGAAACCGACCTGAAAAAAGACTTGAAGGATCTCATTAAAAACAGACCCTGGATTATTCTTTTAATGATAGGTGTTCTTTTCAATGTTTATAACTCAATAAAACAAGGAATTGTTGTAATCTATTTTAGCCATTATTTGCATAATCAATTTTTAGCTGCATCCTTTATGATTGGTCTAATGTTGGCATCAATTGCAGGTGCCATGATAACGTCTCCACTTGGAAAACGATTTGGAAAACGTAAACTGTTCATTGGAGCACTAATTTTTTCGGGAACTGTAAACGCATTATTGGCTTTTTGTGGACCTAATGATACAACTGGAATTTTTGCTCTTGGCATTATTTCCGAATTCGGAGCCGCCGTATTTCCAACACTCTTCTTCGCCATGCTTGGCGATGCTGCCGATTACTCAGAATATAAGAACGGGCGCAGGGCTACTGGTTTGGTTTACTCAGCCGGCTCTTTTGCAACAAAATTTGGGGGAGGTATTGCGGGTGCCATAATTGGGCTTGTTTTAGCGGCATTCCATTACAACGGGCAAGATGCCGTTTCAATTCAGGGCGCAGTTCCGGGTATAATAATGCTCATGAGCTGGATACCAACAATTATAGCTTTGATAACTGCAGGGGTAATGACCCTTTACCCGCTCAACCAAAAGCAAATGGATGCTATTACCATTGAATTAAACAATCGAAGGGCTAGTAAAATGGATTAGAAAAGGTATTTTCTTAATCTAAAAAGCAAACAAAAAATGGTTCTACTGCAAATATTGTGGAAACTTAACATTAATAAACTTCAGCAATTCAGGGTGAAAATTATTTTGTTGAAAACTAAATAGTTGCCTAAAAACAAAAATTAATTTTTTGTAACTACTCAGGCATTAAATGAGATTTAGTTTTGCAGAATCGAAAATATTAATGCCTTGCTTTGTACAGGTGTCAAATATTGAACATTACAATTTCTAAGTCGATTGAGTGATTTGCCTTTTCAAATCGCTCAATTTGAGTTCTAGCCTTTTACAAACACAAGTTTTATGGTTAAAGTACTTGTGGGTCGCCGATTCGTAATTAAAAAGTTTTCGCCAAAAAAAGAATAACCCTATATTTACTTTCTGAAACAACAGCATTTAATAAACAAACACCATGCACCAGAATTATATCTTTAGCGGATATGGCTTTGTTACCGGTAAATATACGGTTACCAATCCCGATATTGAAAAAGCCATTGCCGATGGTTTTTTTGAAGGACTTGACACGGAACGCATCCGCCAATCGGACAATTACCAAAAGGAATTAGCCAAAAACCCGGCTACTACCCCGTTTGAATACATGGCCGGTCACTTGATGGGCTTCCAAAAGCGCTTTCATGTGGTACCTTTTCCTCCACGCCGCGAGAGTTATACTGTGGCCGAAACCAGCCTTGATTTACTTGTAAAAGCTATTCAATTGGCGCTTGATGATTCGGGTGTGCATCCTGAGGAAATTGGTGCTTGGATTGTGGGAACCGCTACTCCCCACGAAATGGCTCCCGGAATTGCTGAAACCGCCAAATGTTTTTTTGTAAGAATGGATAACCGAACCCAGCCCATGACCACTGCTTCGGCTTGTGTGGGATTTAACATCAACATGGAACGGGCCGTCAACTTTTTAAACAATCATTTGGAATACCACCATGTGGTGGTTGCTCATACCGAAGTTATGAGTGAACTGTTGCTCAAGGAGCGCGACTTTGTGCCCTTTACTACTTTTGGTGATGGTGCTGCGGCTGTTGTGGTTAGTCGGTTAAAATCCGATAAAAAAGAAGGAATTGGGTTCGTGGTGAATTACGAAGATATGGCCATGATTGATTTCTTAGGTGCCGACCGCGAAGGAAATCTGATCATGGAACCGCGACGGGTAAAAAACCGTGCTGTTCCCAATATTGTAAGGGTTGCCGGTGAGCTGATGAAAAAAGAGGGATGGGACAATTCTGATGTGGATCTTTTAATTCCGCATCAAACAGGGCATGCTATAGTTCATGAGGCTGTAGCTAAATTGAATTTTCCCATGGAAAAGGTTTTTCAAGAAGTGCAACTCAATTTCGGAAACCTTTCTGGAGCCTCAATCCCGGCAAGCATGGCTTATATAAAAGAGACCAACCGGCTTAAACCCGGAACTAAAATAATTACCGCTGTTACCGGACTGGGTGGCGAACTGGGCGGTTTTTCGTACGTGGTTCCGGAATTCAAAAAATTCACCAACATTAACAGCGACCTGAAAGGCAAAACGGCACTGGTTACCGGATGCACTGGAGGTTTAGGCGGTGAAATAGCCCGCCAATTAGCCGCAAAAGGCTGCCGTGTTTTGATGCATTACAATTCGAACCATATTAAAGCAACATCGGTTTTGGAATCGCTCAGCAACCAAGAATTAAACCACGGGATAGTAAAAGCCAATTTTGGCGATGACGGGGAAGTGGAAAAACTGATTCAAACAGTTAAGGATTTAGTACCAGAACTGAATTACCTGATTCATACCGTTGCTATTACCGGAAGTCTCAACAAAGGAACTGAAGTTACCGATGCCGAAATGCGTTTGGTGGACAAAGTAAACCATATAAATACAGCCAAACTGACCCAAGGATTGTGTGATATTATAAAGGAAACCATCCTTTTTACGGGCTCCATTGCACAGGATGCCCAGTTCAGCGGATCGTCAGCGTATGTTTCGTCAAAACGTGGACTGTTTGGATTTGCTGCCGGCTTTGCCCGATTGAACTATCCAAAAATTAAATGTGTGTTTTATATTCCTGGTGTTATCGACGGTGGAATGACCGAAGTTCTGAACCCGGAACAAATCAATGCATCGATGTTGGCAGTGGGGCAGGAAAAATTGATACCATTGAAGGAAATTGCCGGACGGATGGTAAAATCGCTTTACATTCCCAAAGTGGCCGGTGTGCGAAGCCAATACGAAGGGGTTTTGGTGGTCCGGAAAGATGGATATACGAAGTACTAAAAACATCGAACATCGTTAATCGCAAATATCCATTAACGACTTTTAGATAAATGACCTTAACAACTGATTTATGATGTACGATCAACGATTTAAGATTAACGATTTAAAAACTG
>DYQV01000287.1 GCA_020719105.1 Rikenella microfusus | reverse complement strand
AAAAGGGTCAATAAACTAAATATCAATTACATACAAAAATATAAACACATGAAAACTTTTTCTCAAATCCTATTTTTAACGATGAGTGCGTTGTTGATTGTATCCTGTGCACCACCTGCCCCAAAGGCATCATCAGAACAAATTGTTAGTAAAAACAGCAAATTATATACCCATCAGGATTGGGTAAAAAGTGCAAGTATTTACGAAGTAAATATAAGGCAATATACTCAAGAAGGTACTTTTACTGCTTTTGAAAAACATTTACCCCGTTTAAAAGAAATGGGCGTAGATATTCTTTGGATAATGCCCATTAATCCCATTGGCGAAATAAACCGAAAAGGTACTTTGGGAAGCTATTATGCGGTGAAAGATTACCAAAAAGTGAATCCAGAATTTGGAACCATCGATGATTTAAAACAAATGGTTTCCACAGCCCATGATTTGGGAATGTATGTAATTATTGATTGGGTAGCCAATCATACCTCCTGGGATAATTGGATGATTCAATCGCACCCTGATTGGTACACTCGCGATTCATTGGAAATAATTATAGCTCCGGTAGCCGATTGGACCGATGTGGCCGACTTGAATTATGATGTTCCCGAGCTTAGGGAATATATGGCACAGAGCTTGGAATTTTGGGTTAAAGAAGCTAACATCGATGGCTATCGCTGCGATGTAGCTGGAATGGTGCCCATTGATTTCTGGGATAATGTTCGTACCCGCTTAGACTCAATTAAACCTGTTTTTATGTTGGCTGAATGGGAATCGAATGAAGCAATGAGCGCCTTTGATATGGTTTATGGGTGGGAAATGCATCACATCATGAATCAGATTGCACAAGGAAAGAAAAATACAGGAGCTTTGGATACATACTTTGCAAAAATTGATTCCTTGTACAAAGTGGATGATTATTTCATGTATTTCACATCGAACCACGATGAAAATTCATGGAACGGAACCGAATTTGAACGGATGGGATCAGCTGCACAAACCATGGCTGTTTTGGCGGCAACAATACCCGGAATGCCACTTATTTATTCAGGTCAGGAAGCAAAATTGGAGAAGCGGCTTAGTTTTTTTGAAAAAGATACCATTGATTGGAAAAATTATGAGTATCAGGATTTTTATAAAAAATTACTGACCTTGAAGCACGACAATAAAGCCCTTTGGAATGGGAACAGCGGAGGTTCTATTGAACGGATTGCTACTAGTGACTCAAGTATTTACTCATTTAGCCGCAGTAAAGACGAGGATCAAGTTGTTGTGATTTTGAATTTATCGGCAATTGAAAAAAACGTTTCCTTGCAGAATGAAAAGATAGAAGGTAATTACACTTCGTTATTTACACAAGCCAATGTTGCTGTTGGTAATGGTAGTACAATTAAATTGGAACCTTGGGGATATTTGGTTTTAACACCTATTAAATAATTTACCGACTTATAAATTACTAGAATGGCTATATTTAATTAATTGAATTATGAAGAATTATTACCAGAAACTACTTATTGGATTTACCTTAATGGTATTATTTAATTTACCCGCACCAATGAAAGCACAACAGGCGGGAAGCCAATTCAAGCAGCTTATAAGCGGTTCGTTTCACTTGCAATCTTTGGTTTATCTACCTCAAGATTATCAACCCCAAGGCCACGAAAAATACCCGATGATATTATTCCTCCACGGCTCTGGGGAACGAGGCGATAATATTGAATTAGTAAAGACTTGGGGACCTCCAAAAATTGCTGAAGAAAAAGGTTTGCCGTTTATTGTAATTTCCCCACAATGCCCCAATGGCGTATGGTGGAATGCCTTACTGCTGCCTTTGCGTGAACTGCTCGATCAAACTATACAAAATTACAATGTGGACACTTCGCGCATTTATTTAACTGGAATGAGTATGGGCGGTTTTGGCACCTTTGCTTTGGCACAGGCATATCCCGAATATTTCGCGGCCATTGCTCCCGTTTGTGGAGGAGGCACTCCCGGAATGGTAAAATTTATTAAGAATATTCCCACGTGGGTATTTCATGGCCAGGACGATGATATAGTATTGCCCATTAATTCAATTTTAATGGTTGATGCGTTAAAAGATGCCGGTGCCGAAGTAAAATTTACCCTATACCCAAACGTTAATCATGGTTCGTGGATTCCTGCATACAACGACTCAGGTGTTTTCGACTGGTTTTTGGAACACCATAAACAATAATCACAGCATTACATTTGAATCACCGTTAACCAATAATACCTTTTAAAATGAAACAAAAATATTTAGTTATTACCATGCTGGCATTAGCCCTACAAATTCAAGCTAAAACCGATTTAAAGAAGGTGGAACCCATGAACTGGTGGGTTGGAATGAATAACCCCAATTTGCAACTGATGGTTTATGGCGAGAATATATCTCTTACCCAGCCTACGCTTAACTATCAAGGGGTACAAGTGAGGGAAATCCATAAAGTAGAGAATCCCAATTATTTATTTATTGACCTCATGATTGGTGCCGAAACACAACCCGGAAAATTCACTATTGAATTTAAAGAGGGCAAAAAAAAGGTGGCTCAGTATGAATTTGAATTAAAAGGCAGGAATACTAAGCCCAATATTCATAATGGTTTCAATGCTTCCGATGTTATTTATTTATTAATGCCCGACCGGTTTTCAAACGGTAATCCGGGAAACGATTCAACGATTAATACCCTTGAAAAAGCCAACCGGCAAAACCCCAATGGACGGCATGGTGGAGATTTGCAAGGTGTAATCAATCATTTGGATTACATTACTGAAACCGGCTTTACGGCACTTTGGTTGAATCCGTTTTTAGAGAATAATCAGGAAAAAACTACCTACCATGGTTATGCCATTTCCGACTTCTATAAAGTGGATCCAAGGTTTGGAACCAACGGGCAATTTGTTGAATTGGTTGACTTGGCTCACCAAAAACAGTTGAAAATTATCATGGACATGATATTCAACCATTGCGGAAGTGGTCATTGGTTTATCAAAGATCTACCCATGAGCAACTGGATACATCAGCATGATTCCTATTTCCGTTCCAATTTCAGGGCACCGGTAGTTTCCGATCCGTATGCATCAGAGTATGATAAAAACCAAATGCTCACCGGCTGGTTCGATACCAATATGCCCGATCTGGATCAGCGCAATCCTTACTTGGCAACCTATCTGATTCAGAATACCATCTGGTGGATTGAATATGCCGGACTTGATGGCCTTCGTATTGATACACAGCCTTATCCATACAAGGAATTTATAGCTGAGTGGGCAAAAGCAGTTATGGCGCAATACCCAACGTTAAACATTGTGGGTGAAGCTTGGATACAGCAAATACCCATTACAGCCTATTTTCAGGGAGGTGCTAAAAACAACGATGGTTACGATTCGCACATGAACAGTGTAACCGATTTCCCGATGCATGGAGCGTTAAATGAAGCATTCAACGAGCGTGAAGGTTGGGACGAAGGTATGGCCAAGCTCTATAATATACTTGCCCAGGATTTCACCTATTCCAATCCACAAAATCTGCTTGTTTTTGCCGATAACCACGATTTAAACCGGTTTTATGAGTCGGTTGGCAAAGACCTGAACAAGTTTAAAATGGGATTGTCCTTTTTGCTGACCACACGGGGTATTCCTCAGATTTATTATGGAACCGAAATACTGATGGATGGTAAAGAAAACCAAGGACACGGATTCATCCGAAAGGATTTTCCGGGTGGTTGGGCAGGTGATACCATCAATGCTTTTACTCAAACCGGATTGACTGCCGAACAATTGGATGCGTACCAGTATGTTAAAAAATTATTGAATTGGCGCAAAAATAATGAAACGATACATGCGGGTAAATTGAAGCATTTTCTGCCCGATGATGGGGTATATGTTACCTTCCGTTATACCGATAATCAGGCAGTGATGATTGTTTTAAACAATAGCGACACGA
The DNA here is from genome assembly GCA_020719105.1 of Rikenella microfusus. Classification (GTDB taxonomy): domain Bacteria; phylum Bacteroidota; class Bacteroidia; order Bacteroidales; family SZUA-534; genus GWE2-40-63. The sequence goes on along the minus strand of DYQV01000287.1, from coordinate 211 downwards.
ACTCAAAAAGTTTGAAAACAGAACGGTTTAAGGAAGTAATGGATGGATTTCATTCAGGTAAAGAAGTGATAACCGGAACAGTGTATGAAACCCTTGATTTGATTGAAGTGCCGGCTAAATCGGCTTTGATTATTGAGTTAAGAAAATAGTATTTTGATTTTTAGCCCGCTTTATTCATACCTGAGCACAGCGAAAGGTGTGAATGTGCGAT
>DYQV01000286.1 GCA_020719105.1 Rikenella microfusus | reverse complement strand
CTTCCAACCTAGTTAATAATCCTCCATTGGGGTTTTCCATTTCAACAAAGGTTGTCTATAAAAAATTCCCCCTATAATTAGACCTTCGCAATTCGTTAGATATGTTGTACCCTCCAACTGTGATATGGGATTCTTTGCGATTATCAATAAAAGAAATGTCATTTAATAGTCATATTTCTGTAATAATTTAACAACATTAATTTACAAAATATTAAGCTTTAAGTAAAGCGTGCCGGTAATAAATATTCAAATTTTGCGCAAACTAAATTAAAATCAAAATGCTAAAAAATCTACATTTTAAAAACAATAATCCGTTAAGCAAAGTTAAACGGATTATTGCAGCATCTACTTTTTGTCTGGCTTTGTTCAGTGGTAGTTTGCACGCACAGAATGGATACACTAAAATTTGCTCGGCTAGTGACCTCCATTTATTCGACACGTCGTTATTAATTAATGATGGAGCGGCTTTTCAAACATATCTTGCACAAGACCGCAAGTTGATAGCCGAAAGTATGGCCATTACAGAAGCCCTTGTGGATAAAATTTACCATGAGGCACCAGAAGTATTTCTGGTTACAGGCGATTTAACCAAAGATGGTGAAAAAGTAAGTCATGAAAAGATGGCTTTTTATCTCGATTCTATCGAAAAAAACGGAGTAACCAAAGTTTATGTCATTCCTGGGAACCATGATGTTAACAATGTACACGCATATAGCTACGATGGAGCGGATGTTCACAAAGTAGATTCCGTATCGCCAGCCGATTTTAAAACTATCTATGCCAACTTTGGTTATGGCGAGGCTATTGCCACCGATAGCATATCGTTAACATACCTGGCAAAACCCAAATCGAATTTATGGATACTAGGTATGGATGCCTGCCTTTACGATTCAAACATGGTGGAAGGTTCGCCGGTTACCAAAGGCCGTTTTAAACCCAATACCTATAAATGGGTGATGGACCGCTTGGCAGAGGCTAAAGCCGCAGATGTCGAGGTTATTGGCATGTTGCACCACGGTTTAACCGAACATTATACCGGGCAAAGTACCACTTATTCAGAGTATGTAATTGAAGGTTGGGACTCCATATCGGCCAACTTTGCCGATGCCGGTTTAAAACTGGTATTTACCGGACATTACCACGCCAATGATATTGCCAAGGCTTTTGGTACCGGTTCAAATTTCATTTTCGACATTGAAACCGGATCAACCGTAACCTGGCCATGCCCTTATCGGGTTATGTATTTAGATACTACCAATCAAACTTTTGAGGTTACTACAAAACTAATCACTGATATTGATTACAATACCAATGGCAAATCGTTCCAGCAATATGCAAAAGACACGTTGGAGAGTGGTTTGAGCTTTCTGGTAAACTATGCATTGGTGAATTCTTATGGCCTCGATGCAACTACTGCTGCTGTTTTAACCCCTCACGTAGTAGCAGCATTTCTAGCCCATTATGCCGGTGATGAGAAAATTACACCAGACGAATCTGCCTTTATTGCTTATCTGGCTTCATCGAATACCACAGCTACTTTTGCTTATATGCTCAAATTTTTGTGGACTGATTTAAACCCATCGGACAACAATCTTATCTTGGATTTAAGCAATGGTATAACCGAAAACCATATCCGCACCGATGTGTTTACCAATTTTAAATCAGCCCAAATTGGCGCTTATTTAGGAAGTAATGTTTTTGAAACCGGCGGATCAGGTTTATATTATATTCCGGGAACCAATAACGAGTATTATACCTTAGGCGACCGTGGCCCGAATATTGATGCCGCAAGCTCACTTTTTACCCTTGTTAACAACGCCGATATTACCGACACCAAAATTTTCCCGTTCCCTACCTATAACCCTAAAATTTTCCGCATTGCTTTGCGCAACGATTCAATTGTAATATTAGACACCAAGCCCATTTTGCGTCCCGATGGTGCTGCGGTAACAGGCTTACCCAATCCTCCATCGATGGGATATGCAGGCGAAGGGGTTTTAACCGATAATACCCAAGCAGCCCATGATGCTTTTTTAGCCAACCCCGCTAATTTCTTAGATACATTAGGTATTGATTGCGAAGGTATTTGCATGGGTAAAAACAACGACCTGTGGATTTCCGATGAGTATGGCGTGTCGGTTTGGCGTGTCGATGGCAGAACGGGCAAAATGCTGAACCGCTATTCACCGTTTGCCAATCTTCCAGCCCAGTATAATAATGTTACGGTTGATACCATTCTTAAATACCGCCGTGCCAACCGTGGTTTCGAAAATATTGCCATCACCCCATCGGGAATGGTATATGCTTTATTGCAAAGCCCAATGACAAACCCCGATAAAAAATCGCGAATATTACGGTTACTGGAAATTAACCCAGAAACCAATGCAACCCGCATGTTTGCCTATTTACTGCCTAATATTGCGGGTATCAGCAATAAAGCCTGGAAAATGGGCGATATGGTAGCCAACAATAACAATGAATTCTTGGTATTAGCCCATGGAACCGGCACCAATATTGACCGCATCATGATAAATAAATTAAATATTGCAGGGGCAACTCCCATTACTGTGGAAAAATATACGGTTGGCGGCAATTCCAAAACTTTGGAACAATTAGTAACCGGAACCGATACTACCAAACTGCTTGCCTCAAACAATGGGGTAATGGATATTGTACCGGTGCAAGGTTCCCTATTTATGGAGCTTTATAACGAAAGCTATCCCGCTTATCCATCGTCGAAAAATATTTGGAACCCTGAATTTGAAAAACCTGAAGGATTGGCTATTTTAAACGATAGCACCGTTTCAATAACTTTTGACAACGACTTTGGGTTTAAATCGAGTAATGATGCTGATGGTACTGCAACAGCCAATAATATTGACTGGCAGGTTATGGTTTATCATTTAACAGGCGATCAGAAAATTAACAATTTTATCCGTTCTGTTGAAAGTGTTGCGCTAACATTAAATTCGGCTGTAATAAATGTTGATTCTGTTCTTCATTTGAATGCCATCATTTATCCTATGGATGCTACCAATCAGGAACTTATTTGGAGTTCACAGGATGAAACCGTTGCTTCGGTGGTTAATGGACTAATAACCGGCAAAAAGGCTGGTACTACCAAAATTGTTGTTACAACTGTTGATGGCAGTAAAACCGACACCTGTTTAATTACAGTTGTAGTACCTGTTACCGACATTGAGTTAACGCTTCATACTTCAATATTGGCTATCGGTGAATTTGTTCAGGTATCGGCAACTATTTTACCGTTGAACGCTACAAACAGAGAAATCACCTGGACATCAGAAGCCGATTCAATTGCCACGGTTACTGAAGGGTTAATTACCGGTATCAGTAAAGGAACTACCAAAATTGTGGTAACTACTACTGATGGATTGTACACCGACACCTGCTTAATTACGGTTGTAGTTCCTGTTGACAGTATTATGTTGTCGAATCATACCATGCGGGTTAAGGTCGATAGTTCATTTACACTCACGGTTACTGTTTACCCAACCGATGCAACCAATCAAACCATTCTCTGGTCATCGGGCGATGAAACTATAGCCATTGTTGACAACGGAGTTGTTACCGGTATTAAAAATGGTACCGCATCAATTTATGCTACTGCTGAGAATTTTAGCAACATAGTGGATGTTTGTACGGTAGAGGTTTACACGCCGGTTAGTGTTGCAGATGCGGGTCAAGTTCAGCCTATCAGCATATATCCAGTACCAACTTCTGGAATGTTGACCATCGATATTCCAAAAGAACTTGAAGTATCGAAAATTATGCTTACTGAAATCAATGGCAACGTCATTTCAATAACTTCAGTAAATAGTTTAGGAAAAGTTAACATGAACCTGGAAGGTTTTGCAAAAGGTATCTACTTTTTACAATTCCAAACCAATAAAGGTACCATTACCAACAAGGTAATTTTAGAGTAATTCTTTTTCTCTTAGTTTAATAGTAGTAGTAGATTCAAGGCTGTTGTCCGTTATGCGGCAACAGCCTTTTTTTTTAATATTATCTGTCAGTCTATAAATATCTGCATCAATAAAATTATTATTAAGAAGTTTATAAAAATCCGCTTCAACACATTTAGCCAAATTATCTTTCCTTTTCATCCACTTTTCCTACTCAGTTGCAAATCCATTTCCGGATAACCTCTTATCTATCCCAAT
>DYQV01000285.1 GCA_020719105.1 Rikenella microfusus | reverse complement strand
ATATTGAGGTGTAGCTTAATCGTCAGGATTATTAATGAATAATCCGGGTTAATAACAAGAATAGATTAAAACCCAAATTGAGCGATTTTGAAAAGGCAAATCACTCAATCGACTGAGAAATTGTAAGCAATTCACTTTTAAACTATTCCCTTGTTTTGTGAATTGCAACAATTTCTAGGTCGGTTCGCCGCGGCGAATAAGTAAAGCGATTTATCGCTCAACTTAGGTAAAAAAGAGAATTTATAAAAAGGGCCGGAAGTTTAGCTTCCGGCCTTTTTTATGCTTATTTTGTTTCTTGATTCTTCAGCCATTGGTCGAGCCAACTTTTGAACTCACGTTGCCACAAGATTCCATTTTGAGGTTTTAATACCCAATGGGTTTCCGAAGGAAAGAACAGCAGCTTGCTTGGAATTCCCATCAATTGTGCCGCATTAAATGCCGCCAACCCTTGTGTATATGGAATTCGATAATCGTGTTCCCCATGAATGACCATTATTGGGGTATCCCAATTTTTCACAAAATTATGGGGCGAGCCGGTGTATGATTTCATGGCTTGTTTATTATTGGTTTCCCATGGTGCACCCCCTTTTTCCCAATTATCAAAAAACATTTCGTCGGTGGTAATGTATTCCATTTCAGAATTAAAAACTCCACAATGCGTTATAAAAGCTTTAAACCGTCCTTGGTGGTTTCCGGCTAACCAGTTAACAGAGAATCCTCCAAAGCTAGCACCAATAGCAGCTAAGCGTTCTTTATCAATAAAGGGCTCTTCTTTCATAACATCGATAGCCTTTAATAAATCCTGCATGGCTTGGCCACTATTATCTTTGCTAATTTGGTCGGTCCAGGCTTGCCCCATTGTAGTAACACCCCGGCGGTTTGGAGCAACAATAATATATCCGTTCGAAGCCATTTGGTTAAAATTCCACCGGTAACTCCAAAATTGACTTAAAGGCGATTGCGGACCCCCTTCACAATAAAGAATAGCGGGGTATTTTTTTGATTTATCGAAATGTGGTGGATAAATAACCCAAACCAACATTTCTTGGTTGTCGGTTGTTTTAATCCAACGCTTTTCAACCGAGGCCATAGTTAATTGGTCCAGTAAATGCTTGTTTTCAAACGATAGTTCGGTGCTTTCTCCCGATACCGGATTAATGGAATAAATTTCGGCGGGTTTTGTCATTGATACCCTTTCACCCACAAGTTTTTCGCCCGCTAAGGATACGGTATGATAATCATGCATCCCCTCGGTAATAGCCTTAATTTCCCTTGAAGCTATATTCATTTTATAAATTTGGAAGGTAGCCATAACCCCTGCAACAAAATAAAGGTTTTCACCATTGTCAGCCCATGTTAGGCTTGAAGGACTGTAATCAAATTTATCGGTTAGGTAGGTTATTTCGCCCGATTCAAAATCCAATTCAAACAAGCGTTCCTTATCGGCTTCAAAACCGCCGCGTTCCATGCTCAGCCAATACATTTTTTTCCCATCGGGAGCAAAAAACGGGGCGCGATCATAGCCAAGCATTCCTTCTGTGAGGTTTTTGGTTTCACCATTTTGCAAGTCGTATAAATACACATCGGAATTGGTGCTTAAAGTATATTCCTTCCCTTTTAATTTTTTGCATGTATAGGCAATCTGTTTGCTATCGGGGCTCCAGCTAATCTCTTCAATTCCACCAAATGGCATTAATGGAGTATCGAAAGGTTCACCGGGCATAATATCCTTTCCGCTTGAAATGGAATTTCCATCGAAAGTAGCAACAAAAATATGGCTGTAAGCTCCATCCTCCCAGGTGTCCCAATGACGGTACATTAAATCAGTAGCAATCCGGCCATCGGCTTTTGGAAGATCGGGATAGATATCAGCAGTATTTTTATCCACTTTAACATCCATAGTAAACAAAACTTTGGTGCCATCGGGTGATAGAATCAAGTTGGTAATATCACCAACTATATCGGAAAGCTGCTTTTTATTGGTTCCGTCAGAATTCATAATATAAGCTTGCACCGAGCCCGATTCCGGGGACAGAAATACAATTTGTTTGCCGCTTGGGTTCCAAACTGCATTGAACTCATTAAATTTAGTTTGAGTGATCTGTTTTTTATTGGTTCCATCGGTATTCATTACAAAGAGCTCGCGGTTGCTTTTATTCTGTTCGATACTGAAATAAGAAACCCCATACAAAAGTTGGGTCCCATCGGGCGAAACCTGCACATCGCCTAAGCGGCCAAAACTCCACAGTACCTCAGGTGTCATAAAATCGGAAGTCAACTTGAGTTCATTCTTTTTTATTAAAGGGATCTCTGTTGTTAAAGGCTTTTCCGGTTGGCAAGCCATAAAAAAGCAAACAACCAATCCATAAAATAATACTTTCTTCATTTTAATATCAGTTTTATATGAATAATGTGCCAAGGTAATTAGGATTCGTTTTAATGCAAAAAAATATAAGATGTTGCATAAACATACCTTATTATTATATGAAAAGTGTCTTAGGGCAATAAATAAAAAAGGAGGTTCTCTATCAGTTGCCCCCCCTTTTCAATATCATACAGCTAGTTATGGATTTACTTCAATAGCATGCATAGCATTGTGTTTTACTTTTACCGGGCAATTCTCAACCGGGCAAGTATCGGCTGGTTCTTTATGTTTTTTATTACTAGCGGGTTCCCATCCCATAATCAGATATAAAACAAAGAAACCAACAATGTATGCCAACATTACGTGCCATCCTTTCCGTATCCATAACATTACGTTACGTGCTTCTGGAAATTTATTGGTAATGGCAACTCCGGCCGATGAACCAAACCAAATCATGGAACCACCAAATCCAACGGAATATGCCAGTATGCCCCAGTCGAAATGGCCTTGGTCGAGGCACAGTTTGGTCAATGGAATGTTATCGAATACTGCTGAAACAAATCCTAAAATAAAAGCGGTCATCCAAGAGGCATCGGGAAGGGTTTCAACCGGCATAAACGATGCAGCCGTTACCAAACATAAAAGAAAAATAGTACCTTTAATTGATGCACCAATTTCGCTCCATGGCATTTTTATAAAGAAAGCACCGATAACTATGGCCAACCAAACGCCCAATGCGGGCATATCGTAAAAAACATTTGATAAAATAGCACCTATAAGTATCAATATAACAACACCCAAATTTGCCCAATCCACTTTGACCCCGGGTTTAATATCGGCTGTAATTTGCTGGTGCTTATCTTGTTGATGTGCAGCAAACCATGCAATAATAAATAATGCAGCAAAGGCGGCTATAAAAGCATGCAACACATTAAAAGCAGCAACTCCATCAATCCACATCATGGTAGTGGTGGTATCGCCCAACACGCTACCGGAACCCCCGGCATTGGATGCGGCTACAATACCAGCAATGTAACCAATATGTACTTTGTTTTTAAAAACTACCAAGGCAATGGTACCGCCAATCATGGCAGCAGCAATGTTATCGAGAAATGAGGAGAGAATGAAAACAAATATTAATAATACAAATGGACCTTTCCAATCGTTGGGCAGGTACTTTGGAAGGATATCAGGAACTCCCGATTCTTCAAAAATTTTGGCCAACAAGCCAAACCCAAGCAACAAGCCAAAAAGGTTAACTAAAATTCCCCATTCCCCCTGACGTAATTCTTTATGCACCAATTGATCAACTAGGGAATTGGTTCCAAACAAATGTTCCGCAAATGGATAATCCGCGATAAAAAACAATTTGTACAGAATTATCGTGGTAAGTCCTATTAACGCCACCCAAAATGTTTGGTGATGGAAAAGCGCAACTCCCAACAAGGTTAACGCAAAAAGAAAAAACTCAATTCGGATGCCACCAATGGAAGCACCCGCAGAACCACCTCCGGCAAATGCCCAAAAAGGTATCAAAACCATGGCTGATATTATAAAAAGCCCTTTAAAAAATTTTGTTGCCATAACTAAAAATAAATTGGTTACTTTTTTACTTATTGTTTAACTATTACCAGAAACATTTAATTGATTAATAAAAGTAAATAATTAAAATGTTCCAAATTAATGGACTAAAGTATAAATAAAGTATTTCACAAAACATTTTTGCATGAAATTTTTTACAATATTAATTCAATATCGTTTACTTAAGCTATAACCCGGATTATTCATAAATAATCCTGACGATAAAGCTCCTCCTCAAAATTGG